>JAPKXV010000009.1:6319-7868 GCA_026394635.1 Methanoregula sp.
CATTCACCTACCCCGGTGCTGCCAGCCCTGCGCTCTCAAACGTAAACCTCACCCTGCACAAGGGAGAGATCATTGCACTCGTTGGTGACAACGGTGCAGGAAAAAGTACTTTTATCAAACTCCTGTGCCGGCTCTATGAATCTGAACAGGGAAAGATTACCGTAGACGGACTGGACTTAAAAAGGACCGATCCGGAAGAGTGGCGACGACATACAACGGTCCTGTTCCAGGATTATGTACGATACCATCTCAGCGCCCGGGAAAATATCTGGATGGGCGATGTCAGCCGGTCATCCGATACGCCACGCGTTGAGATGGCTGCACATCAGGCAGCGGCAGACACGGTAATAAGAAAACTTCCGGATGCGTACTCCTCTCTGCTGGGAAAACTCTTCTCCGGGGGGCAGGAACTGAGCACGGGTGAATGGCAGAAGGTCGCCCTTGCACGGGCATTCTTCCGCGACGCTGATATTGTCATCCTCGATGAACCGGCCAGGTCATTAGACGCTCTTGCCGAAGCAGAGATCTTCCACCGCTTCCGCGAACTGGTCAAAGGCCGCACAGCGGTGCTGATCAGCCACCGGTTCTCAACCGTGCTCCTAGCTGATCACATTTATGTCCTGGACCGTGGGAAAATTATCGAGCACGGTACACATGCAGAGCTGATGGCAGAAAACGGGCACTATTCGAAGATGTTCCGGGCACAGGCAGAGCCGTACAAGTAGTAACCCGCTTTCCAGGATCCGGCAGGATACCTGCCACCAGAGATTTTTTCTGCTAACGGTCGGTTCCAATGAATAAATATCAGGTTTCCCGGTTTGATCGCGAAAGATAATGAAAAATATTTCCCGGTCAGTTATTTCTGTTCATCGCGAATTATTGAATTTTGTTTTCGGGAGTACCGGTATTTCATACAATATCCAGTACCCGCAAGCCCGTCAAAAATTGCAATGGCTGCAGTTTTTATCCCCCCTCTCTCTTTAAAAATCGCATTCCGGATACCAATAGTCCCGACGATGATATTCTCTGTATCCATAGCATTATCATATCCATCCGCCAGGTTACTTTTCACCTGTGATACAAGTGCCAGGATCGTCTCTTTTACCGTGTAGTGCTTTATTACTACCCAGATGGCATTCAGCAAAAAATAGTACAACCTCTCGTTTCCCGGGTGAATACCAAACGGTTTTTTATGATACGTTATCACATCTGGGTAATGAAGAATTTTATATCCGTGTGAAATCAGCCGTAATGAAAGATCCCGTTCATTGGCATGGATGAAAAATTTTTCATCATAATACCCGGTTTCATGCAGGATTTTTGCCCGGGCTATGGACCCGCAACCAACGAACGTGTCAATATACCTCTCCTTACACAGGTGACTGGATTGCAGGTACCAGTCAGGTATATCCGGTTCGATCACTCTTGTGGATATGATGGCGGTGTTGTCATCCTCTGTTTTGAATTTTTCAATGATACAGCGGACCCAGTTATCAGTCAATTCGACATCATTGTCAAGAATCCCAATAAACTCGCCATGAGCACGTGC
>JAPKXV010000330.1 GCA_026394635.1 Methanoregula sp.
ATAGTCCCAATCGATAATTGCGATGCGATCAGTTTTTTCTAACGCACGCGCAGCAGCAACTGCGACATTGTTGAGCAGACAGAACCCCATTGCATGGTTATATTCCGCATGATGGCCCGGGGGCCGCACCAGCGCAAAACAGTGCTCTCCTGAAAGGGACCGGTCGACTGCGGCAATTGCGCTCCCGGCTGCGAGGGTTGCAACCTCGAATGAATGCCGGGTGATGTAGGTATCTGGATCAAGGAATTTAGCTGTCGTTGTACCTGAACACTGTTCCTGCAGCATCGTGATATACGAAGGGGAGTGGACGCGTTCGAGGTCATCGATCGAACATGCCTGCGGTGGATATACCGGGCATTTGGGGTCCAGCCCGCTGCAGGCAGTTATCAGCCGTGCATTGGATTCGGGATGCCCGGCAAGGTCGTGGGCAGAGAACTGCGTCCCCGTGATCGCAGAGCAGCGCATGGTCGTTCAAACAGTCCATATCACCGGGTGCTAATAAAACGTTCCGTTTTAAAAATCACATCTTTGACCGGGTGAGGTCAATCCGACGATATCTTCGCACCATGCTGATTATATTCGACACTGTCCATAAATTAAAATATTGACTGCATGCCATATTGAATGAGTCACACGCGGAGCCTTCTGATGCAGTTATTCGGATTTCACCTTACAAGACAGCCTGATATCAACGTGATGAAGGAAGCCCACGATATCAACGGCCTGATCTCATTGCTCGACCATGGAAATTTTGACATCCAGTGGCGCGCTGCCGATGCACTGGGAACCCTAGGACAGGACGCGATCCCGGCCTTACTCAAATCCCTTGACCACCGGAGCATCAATACGCGTGTCGGAGCCGTCGAAGCACTCGCCGCCGTCAATGATGTCCGCGCAATCGACCCTCTGGTTACCCTCCTTGAATCTGAAGAGAACAGTGAAGTCCGCTGGGCAACTGCCCTTGCACTCGGAGAGATTGGGGATAAGAGGAGCGTCCCCCCTCTGGTACAATCACTCCGGGACATGGACCGGTACGTACGCTACGGGGCGGCAAAAGCGCTCGAACAACTCGGCTGGCAACCGGAGAACGATGCCGAAAAAGCATATTATCTTCTTGCCCTGCAGGACTGGGACGGCACAAAAAAGATCGGGAAACCTGCCACAGGGCCGATCATCACCCTGCTTAAGGAGAAACACCCCGCGACCCGGGCAAAGATGGTCGAACTCCTCGGGAGTATCGGGGGTCCTGATACAAAGTCTGCGTGTAACCTTGCATTACAGGACAGCGACGGGAGCGTCCGGTGGAATGCAATCCTTGCATCAAGAAAATGCGGGATCCCCATCACCCACCTCCCTGTGGGGCTCTCCAGGCGCCCGAAGAGCGGGCCAAATGCGATTGGTTCAGCAGTGCTGAACTTTTTCTTCCTCGGGCTCGGGTACAATTATATGGGAAAATGGTGGGGTTTTCTGGTCTTCATGAGTTATATGACCCTCATCGTATTCGCGCAGCTGGACCTTGGTCTTGGTCCATTTGTCCCATTTATCCTCGCGTATCCCATCACGGCAATCTTCGCAACACAGACCTATTTCATGGCAAAACGCGAGTCGGAAATGGCGGGGTGATGAGATGATGACCCTCCCCAGCATATTCCCTGAAAAAAAGCCGGATATTGCCGCGTTAGTAGCAAAAAAAGATATTGCAGGTCTTATTAAGGCGCTCCAGTTCAATGATGTTGCCGTGCAGTCGCAGGTTGCACAGGAGCTCGGGTCGCTGGGCACTGAAGCAATTGATGCGCTGATCCGGGCGTTGAAGAAAAAGGACAAACATATCCGGCTGGGTATCATCGAAGCTCTGACCGTGATCCGGGACCCTCATAGTATAGCGGCGCTCACCGAAACTCTCAAAGACAAGAGCAGCGAAGTGCGGTGGGAGACGGCGATCGCACTGGGGGAGATTGGCGATGAGCGGGCAACCGGGCCGCTTGTCCACGCCCTCAGGGACCATGACAAATATGTCCGGTTCGGGGCTGCATTTGCTCTCGCAAAAATTGGCTGGAAACCCGCGGATGATACCGAAAAGGCATTCTATTTTGCGGGAATGCAGGAATGGAAAGCCGTGAAAATGATGGGCAAATCCGCGATTCCTGCACTCTCCCATATCCTCAATGACCGGGACAGCAATGTCCGTCAGAAGGTCATCGAGATCCTCGGTGAGATCGGCGATCCCGATGCCACACCGGCGCTGGTCCGATCGCTGGGAGACGAAAATACCGAGGTGCGGTGGAAAGCGGTCCTCTCCTCACCCCGGTGCCGCATCAAGATGATGCATTTGCCCCGCGGGCTTTCCCGGCGCCCAAAGATGACAAAAAATCCCCTTGTTGCAGGGTTTTTAAACTTCATGCTCCCCGGGCTCGGGTATGGGTATCTTGGCAAATGGTACGGTGTCATGATCTTCCAGATCGACATTACTGCCACGGTCTGGCTCTTCAAGTACGGAGGAGAGACCAATACCTATAGCATCCTGTTCCCGATTTACCTGATGCTCGCACTCCATGCATACTATATCACCATAAAGATGCCGGAGCCGCCACTTTGAGCGCCGGATAACGGTAATATCATTTTATTACCACCGGATAATGGCTAGTTCCGCAGCAGGAACACGGCAACCATTACGAGGCAGGCTCTTGACCTGCGCTATAAGGAAAGGGTTACGATTTTTTTTGGTTTTTATTCTGGTCCAGCTGTTCCCGGCACGTATCGCAGAACATTTTTTTCTTGCAGTCAAGTTCATCGAGCGTGTTGGGACGGAACATGATACATTCCGGCACTGTGCAGTGAGCGAGCCCGAACAGGTGCCCGACTTCATGCGCTCCTTCCTTCGCGAGCCGGTCGATCAGGTCATCATCCTGTGCCGGCTTCCCGTAGAACTCATTTCCCAGCCGGGCACCCGAAACCACTGCCGCACCGACTGTTTCCCGTGCCAGCCCGAACACAAAACGGTGGCCGTCCCTGAAGAGGTCCTGGGATATGACAAGAAGTACCGGGCCAATCATATTGTGACGGTGCTTGTATGCCTGAACACTGTCAAGTAGCGCCTTCGCATTGATCTGCTTACGTGCCTGATCATAGCCCATCATGCGCACGGGATTATCGGTGATGCTTGCCTGAACACCGAGCATCGAAGATAGTGTGCGTGCCACCGGCAGCTGAAACCCTGCCGGGGCAGCAGAATCCCAAAAAATATGGATAAGCATCGCTATAATTTGTTGGAATGGGCGAGTATAAACATATTGAGAAGTGCGTCGGGACATACATTGCCGCGCATTACGATTCCGCAGTGGAGATCGGGATCGGGCGGAATACAACAGCCGCGGAAATACTGTACCATGCCGGCAAGAGTATCCGTTGTACAGATATCAATAAAATGATTTCAGATAGTGATCTGGTTGTTATTGCCGATGACATTTTTGAACCCGACACGGGGATCTATGAGGGGGCAGACGTCATCTATGCGATCCGCCCGGCGATAGAGATGGTCCCGCCCATGGTCGCCCTCGCGAAGCGCATCAATGCTGACCTCCTTGTGTACCATCTCGGGTTCGAACTATACGGCGATGGCGGGGATACGGTGGACTGTGGCGTGCTGCTCCACCTTTATCACACGCGTCAGAACCCTTCAAAAAGGGTAACCTGATGCGGGGAGGGTGGTTTCTTTTCGGGATTTTTCTGCGCTTCGGGGGGCTCTTCGGGCAGCGGCGGTTCTGCCTGCGGGACCTTTTTTGCCTTTGACTCTTTTTCCTTCTGTTTCTCCAGTTCCCGCGTCTCGAGTGCCACCTTTTTTACAATTTCCTGCGATTGTGCCTTATCATTCAAAAAAAAGTTCAGCGACTCGGCGTCCATCGCCAGTGTTTTGGTGAACGCGACAGGATCGTTCTCTACGAGCTGCGAGATGATGCCAAGATACTCTTCGCGGAGCGTTATTTGCGGAACCTGCAGCATCCCTGCAATCTTGTTCAACAAGGTTGACCGGATCACTTTTTGCTTTTTCGCACCCGCCATCTTCTGCCACCGTGAAGGGGGCATGATCCGGGCATGAACTCCCTTCCCTGCAGCCACATCGGCAACCCCCAGCAGCATCACGGCAGTTGCATACCGCCAGAGCGTATAGTACTGCCGGCGATAGGTGTACCCGAGATACTCATCAGCCCGTGCAAG
>JAPKXV010000454.1 GCA_026394635.1 Methanoregula sp.
AAGTATCGCTACTTCCGCATGTCTTTTTCCTGCAAGGTTTTCTGCATCAAAACAGACGATGGTGGTTCCGGCATGCCCGGCGATCCTGCGCAGATCTGCGAGGAAAATGTCGCGGTCAGCAACTTCGAATTCCGCCATCCTGATCTCAAACGAAGGAGTTTCCGGGCTCATGGGCTCACCGGAACTGGAGGAGGGATGACTGTGTGACAACAGGATCCCCGTCCCCTGTACCTGAACGGGATCTTTTCCCTATCAGTTGTTCAAAGATCTGTTCTGCAATACCGCGCCCAAGAATCTTTGTGACCTGTTCGATGCCAGCTTCCCGGACCATATCGGGGGTTGTTATTCCGTTATTAAACAGCCTGCGGGCACGGACACGACCGATTCCCCGCATTTTTACCAGCGGGAGCAGCTCACGGCGGATCCCGCTCTTCATGCAGACCACATATTCACGGATGGGAGCATGAAACGGTGGTTTGAACATCCGGGCAAGTTCTGCGGTTGCATGCAGCAGCCAGTTCACGCTTTCCACCATGCCATAAATGTCGCCAGGCCCGACAGAATAACGCTCACAGATTTTTTCATCAGACAGTTCATTTGCCCAGTCAGACAGGAGCAGTGCCGTTTTTAACGAACGGTAAAAAGACTCCTCCTCATCAGGATCCCCGGGAGGCGCGATCCAAAGGTCGTCAGCATTCTTTTCCAGTATCCGCGAGAACGTCACAAGGTCAGAATTGCGTGCGTACAATGTTGGCATATCCGGGGTGCAGCAGATCAGTTGTACCAGCCCAAGGTCAGAGTACTCCTGGCGTAAACGCAGCTCGCGGACGATCATCTCTGCGCTCCGGGGGTCGATATAGAGCCGGGATACGATCATCCCGAACTCGGTCGCGCCGAGGTGTTCGCCAACTTCCAGTACCATATCTGACGAAACAAGGAAGGCAAGCGCTGCATCAACCGCCCGGTGTATCAGCCTCGATCTCCTGTTTTCATGGACATAAAATGTCCGGTCCATGAATGCGGAAAGCTCACCCCGGGTTTTCACAAATCCCGATGCAATGAGGGAGAGGATATGGGTATAGAGTGCAGCAGGATCGGCAGATCTGGAATGCACGTCTTCTGCGGGAGCATCGATATACCATGCGAAAAGTTCCTCTACCTGCCCCGCATCCTTTGCGATCAATACAGCCTCTCCGTACGGATCGAGGTGGGGCCGTCCCGCCCTGCCCGCCATCTGGTGGTACTCACCAACCGGGATCGGCTGCATACCTTCCCCTGCCGAGAACCGCTGGTAATCGCGGATGATGACACGGCGCGCCGGCAGGTTAAGCCCTGCTGCAAGCGTCGGGGTTGACGAAATGCATTTGATCAGGCCGCGACGGAACCCCCCCTCAACAAGGCCGCGGGCTTCACGGCGCAACCCTGCATGGTGGAACGCCGCACCCTTTGCCACACATCCTGCGAGAACCGTATCCATCTCCGTCTCAGCAATCGCGTTCAGCCGTCCTGCCAGCTCGTTGAGTTCCGGGGTTTCCCCGTTAATAGCCGATGCCGCTCTCTTTGCAAAGGCCTCCGCATTCCTGCGGGATGAGACAAAGACGAGGCACTGGCCACCTTCGGCCAGGGTATCAAGGCAGAGGTTTAAATCATCGTAATTTTTCGATACAGGCTTAATTGGCCGGGAAGAATCGTGGAAAAAAATTTTGTTATTGAAAAAGACCCCGGGCCTGAGGTCAACGGGGCGCCACGCGCTTGTCACCAGTTCTGCATCCAGCCACCCGGCAAGGCTCTGCGGGTTGCCAATGGTAGCGGATAACGCCACAACCTGCATCGGGGGGTTTTTAAACCGCATCTTGGCAATAACCATCTCGAGCGTGGGCCCCCGGTCAACAGAATCGATCAGGTGTACCTCGTCGACAATGAGTACGGTGATCTCTTCTAACCACCGTGTGCTGTTGCGCAGGAGGGAGTCAACTTTTTCGCTTGTCGCGACGATGATATCATTTCTGCCCAGCGCGTCATCTCTCCGGTCAAAATCTCCCGTGGAGATCCCGACCCGGACCCCCTTTCCCTTGAACTCTTCAAATTTCTCGGCAGCAAGCGCCCTCAAGGGTACAATATAAAGGCATTTCCCTTCCCTGACTATGTGATGGTGCATTACCATTTCGGCAACAAGCGTCTTGCCGCTTGCCGTAGGTATCGCAATGAGCAGGTTCTTTCCTTCGAACACACCTTTCTTTACGCACTCGGCCTGCGGTGGGTAGAGTTCGGAAATACCCGACTGTTCATAGTGTTGCATGAGATCTGCCGGAATACCGAGTTCATGTATGAGCACAGAAAACCCCCTTTATTCCATTCAAACGGGCAGAAATATCGGTACATTTCATGAATCTGGCCACGTAGCGGTTTTTATTTTCCACGAGAAACAAATCGCAATGACTATATAGCCGTTTTGAACGGGATCTATTCCTCTCCAGTTAGTAGTAATAACTGATCATGTTCTGCTTTGACTCTTTCTTCTTTTTGTCCAGGAAGGCAAAGACATTCTCGTGGGGAACCCCCTCGATGAGCATATCGATGGCAGTCCGGGCTACCTTGAGCTGTTCCGGATACCCGATAAGCCCGATGGTTTTGCCAAAGACAGAGATCTCCACATCCGTCATATCTTCTATCTGCACCCGGGCACGCCCGTCTTTGCCGATGATCCTGCCTCTCAACCGGTCAAGCTGGCGCGGACCCTCGGCAAGTCCCGAGAGATCGATCATATCCAGGAGGAGGTCCTCGTCATCCAGCAATTCGAATGCACGCTCCGGAGAAAATCCCCGATTGATCGCATTGATCGTCTCCACGGCACGGAGCAGAGGGACGGTATTCTCATCAGAACCTTCGACTTTTACCGCCCCCTCTTTACTGTCGATGGTTATTGTGGTGTGGGTCTTGGCCTCGAGCACTTTCTTGGTCTCGCCCCCTTTTCCGATCAGCGCACCGATCCTGCTCCCCGAAATTTTTACTTCCTGTATCATGAAAAATCACCCGGTATCATTTTTCCCAGATTTCACTTTGATTTCCTGTCAGCATGTCATTTTATTTTAATATAGTCATCCCGTCTGGTGTTATGGCTCCTGGGTATCAAGCCCCGTTACGTTATTGAAGACTTCGACGTCGTTTTGCACCGTACAATGTTGTGCAAAGAACCGGTTGATATTTTTTATATCCCGCATAAGGCACGGGAACGCAC
>JAPKXV010000291.1 GCA_026394635.1 Methanoregula sp.
CAATGAGGATGCTCATGAACACCGGGCGCACCGTCCCCCAGGGGGAATCGGTGGAACGAAAAGACAGCCCTGAGTATGCGACAGCGGCATCGGTCTGCATGATACACCCGGTGGATCTGATGATACTTGGCATCGAAGATGGTGCACGGGTGAACGTGAAGAACAATTCTGGTGAGGTTGTTCTTACCGCAACCTCATCTGAAGCAGTGGAACGGGGCATGGTCTTTGAGCCAAGCGTGCAGGCATTGTCGATCCGTACAATCCTGTCACCCTCCACTTCGACATCTAGGTCGTCGCAGAGGCAGCCGCAGAAGGGGCAGACCACATCGTTAATGAGCATAGCGTACACCCCCGAGCGATTCGATGAGTTCCGGCACGGTCAGGACAGGTTCATCGGTCGGTGTGATCTCCACCGTCATCGATTTGAAATCCGGCATGCCGGTGCAGTGCGTTTCGCTCTCCACGATATGGTTGGCATACGGCCCGAGCGGGACAAAGACCGTGCCCCGTTCCACTGCTTCAGACGGGACTGCGGTAAGCACTACCTCACCGGAATTGTTCTTCACGTTCACCCGGGCGCCGTCTTCGATACCAAGTACCATCATATCCACCGGGTGTATCATGCAGACCGATGCCGCCAGTGCATACTCAGGGCTGTCTTTTCGTTCCACCGATTCCCCCTGGGGGACGGTGCGCCCGGTGTTCATGAGCATCCTCATTGCCCGTCCTCCGTTAATTCCGCGGGGACCGGGACAGGTTGTTGCGTTGCTTCGAGAATGCGGGCGATCCGGATCGCGTCGTTCGGGCAGCTCTGCTCGCAGGTCTTGCAGCCGGTGCATTTTTCCTCGTGCAGCACCTGCACATCTCCCCCCTGTACCCGCATGATCACGTCATCGTTTGAAGAGTGTCCGCCCGAGCCCATCTGCGCATCGGCGATCTTGTTGACCGGACATGCGGTACAACAGTTCCCGCAACCCATGCACCGGTCCCGGTCAATGGCGATACGGAACGAGAATACCAGTGACGTCATCTGTTCCCCCACCGTTTCCAGCACCCTCCCGCTCGTTAATACACCATTGGGACACGCTTCGACACAAAGCCCGCACCGGATGCAGTGCCCCTTTTGGATCCTCGGGACCCAGCCGTCCTCCCGGTGGATAACTTCGATCGCACCCGGCGCCGGGCATACCATCATGCAATAGAGTGCATGCATGCAGGGTTTACCTGTCGGTTCCGGGAATCCCCGGAAGTGTGCAGGGGTCATTAAGGGGGCGGTCTTTGCAAACAGGAATTTTTGTACCCATTCAAACCGCGCAAATTCCCGGAGATACCAGAATACCGATGCTGCCATGTCAGCGCTCCGTGCATGCGATGCAGGGGTCTGCCGATACAAAAGCCGTATACTGATGCTGCCATGTCAGCGCTCCGTGCATGCGATGCAGGGGTCTGCCGATACAAAAGCCGAGGTCACATCAGCGATGGAGTCCACGCCGATGATCATATAATGGCAGCACGCCTCGATGTTCATGATTGACGGTGTCTGGATCTGGATCTCCGCGACCCTGCCGTACTCGTCTGTCGTGATGCTGTAGGTGAGCTCCCCTCTTGGTGCCTCGCCGCTGTACCGTAGTGTGCCTGCTTTGCATATGCCGCCTCCCCGTATTACCCCGGGGGAAAGTGCCCTGAGGCTCTGCCGGATCAGTCCGATGCTTGCGGACAGTTCATCGAACCTGACCATGACCCGTGCGTAGTTGTCGCAGCCGTGCCGCACCACCGGGGCGAAGTTGAGTTTCCGGTACGTGGGATGGTTTGTGCGCATATCAACGGCAATCCCGCTCGCCCGTGCCGTCGGCCCTACAACGTGTGCCTGCAGGGCGGATTCCTCTGTCAGGATCCCGATCCCTTTGCTCCGCAGGGCGATCATCGGCCCGGTCTCAAACATCTTTGCGTACCGGTGCAGGTCGTGCTCGATCCGGTCCAGCGACGCAGACAACGTATCCCGGTCCTCGTTCCGGATATCGCACCGTACACCCCCGGGCACGATATAGGCGCAGGTGACACGGGCGCCGGTCAAGCGTTCGAGTTCGTCCATCACCTGCTCCCGGATGTCCAGCAGATACATGGCGAGCGTTTCATGCTCGATCGTGTAACAGTACGAGAAGTTGGCAAGCATATGGCTCTGCATCCGGTCGAGTTCGTTTGCAATGACCCGGAGCAACGCTGCACGGGGGGGGACTTCGATGCCGCTGATCTTCTCTATTGCCTCGATAAAGACCATGTTATGGATCACCGAGCAGATGCCGCAGACACGCTCTGCAAGAAACATCACTTCCTGCCAGGGCCTCCCCTTCATGATCCGCTCGATCCCTTTCTTCATGTACCCGAGCTCGACCTCTGCACCGATCACCCGTTCCCCCCGGGTCTCACACTTCAGGCGCGCCGGCTCCTTGAAACAGGGATGGATCGGCCCCAGCGGGATGTTGACATCGACAGTCCGCTTCATCTCTGCTTCACCTCCCAGCCGGCAAAGACCGTGTCACGGATGGAAAGTATTGCCGAGAGGATCTCGGTTGGCCGCGGCGGGCAGCCGGGCACTTCTGCGGCGATGGGAATATGTTTGCTCACCGGGGGGTCGACATAGGATCCCCGCCGGTCAAAGACGCCCCCGGATATCGGGCAGTTTCCGATCGCGATCGCCGCCTTTGGTTCCGGGATCTTGTCCCACACCATTTTCAGTTTCTCCTCCCAGCCCAGGGTAAATGCCCCAACGACAAGGAGCACGTCGGCTTCCCTCGGGTTGTTATGGACATAGATACCGTACTGCTCGATATCATAGCGCGGGGCAAGGCAGGCAAGTATCTCGATATCGCAGCCGTTGCAGGATCCCACATCGACATAGCTGACATGGATGGAACGTGACCGCACGAGGTCCTTGATGCGCTGGAGGAGCGTCATCGCAGGATCACCTCGCGGACCATTGCCTTTCCTGCAGCCACTGCCTCGGGCACGGGGCTGCCCGCTTCAATGCGTTCTTTTATTTTTTTGAGGATCTCCTCCATCTGTTGGTTTGGGATAAGCGGGATACCGCGTGAAAAGATGTCCCGTCCCAGTTCCCGTGCAACAGGATCATCCGCATCTGCCCCTGCGGCTACCGCTGCTTTGTAGCGGGCAGGAATGTTCTCCAGAAGGATCATGTCGATGTGCTCAATCATGTATCTCCTGAGCTCCTGCACGCTGACGCCGAGATCGGATGCGAGGGCCCGGATAAGCTGGTCATGCTCGTGTGCGATCAGGATGCGGTACTTCTGGGAGACAAGGTCCTGTTCATAGAGCCATTCCGTCATATCACACCCCCCATTTTCAGGAAGCCATAGACCGCAAAAAGAAGGACTGCAGCCCAGAGCGCGGCTGCCTCTGCCGTGTGCAGTGCGTGTTCCCGCCGTGTCAGGTAGAATGCAGTGGCAAACGAGAGGGCAAACCCGACAAGGACCCCTTCCATGACAAGCGATGGCCTCTGGATCACCTGAATAGCGTTGATGAGGACATAGATAATGCCACCGGCAAGGATGGACTCGCGGATCATGCAACCCCTCCGACATACAAAAACGTTCCATAGCAGAGCATCAGCCCTGTGACGATCGTCTGGACCGTGACCGAATCAAACGGGGAGAGCATCGGAGTCAGGGCGCAGGCAAATGAGAGCGATATTACGAGCAGCACCATGCCCACGACCATCCAGAGGATCGGGACCTGCCCGATAAAAACAAGAATAAATGTGGAGAACAGGACGGTTGTCTTGAGCCCGTTGCAGACCTCAAGCCCGGCACGCCAGACACCAAAATGCTCGGTCTTGTACCCGCTGACCAGCTCCTTGGATTCCACGATGGAGAAGGGGCCGGACGGCATTTTTGAAAGGATGACAAGATACATGGCAATTGCCGCGGGAAACGCAATGAACAGCAACGGGCCATGAACCTGCTGGTAGAGGACAATATCACTCAGGGTGAAGGATCTGGTAAAGATCGCGATCGCTGCAACCGAAACAAAGAGCGGGATCTCGGACGCTGCAGATATGACCGATCTCACGCCACCGAACTTCCCGTACGGGGAGCCCGATGAGAGCCCGAACCCGTGCTCTACGATCTTATGCAGCATATAGATGGCAAAGACCACAAGGAGGCTCCCGCCCGTAAACACGACAAAGAACGCCGCAGTCCAGATCCCGATGGCAACAAGCACGACCCCGATAAAGAGTGTCGCACTCGCCGTTGCCGGAACCCATGTGCTCTTGAAGGAGAACTTGAGCATGTGGAGGATCTCCTGCCAGACCGGCGGGCCCGGGCGCCGCTGGATCCGGGCGATGACCTTGCGGTGGATGCCAAGGAGAAGCAGGCCAAAAACCGTTGCAAGCACAAGTTCAGCGATCATATCAGTACCCGATAAACGGGATATCCTCCTTTCCACCTTTCGCCATCCACCAGAGGCAGATCCCGATGATAATGACCGGGAACATAAGCACCAGCACCGCTGCGTACGCCCAGAGCGGGACACTGCCTGCCATATGGAGGATGACAACACCTGCAGAGATGCACACTCCCGCCCACGCAATCCGGGCTGCATGCTTCTGCATTATCTGCCTCACCCGAGCATCACCACCTCAATCACCCGGAGGAAGATCAGCAATGAGGACAACGAACACATGATCACGTAGGGCGCTCCCGGTGCCCGGAACATCTCGGCCTTTGCGGCATAAAACGGCGCCATCCCTTCCCCGATAACACCGAGGACGAGGAATGCCTTTGCGACAAACGGCACCGCTGGTAGTGTTCCCTTCGCAAGCTCGATCATCGAGAGGCTGCCGGTCGCCGCTGCATAGACGGCTGCGCCACCGAAAAGCGGGACGGTTGCGGTGAGCGCGACCAGCCCGTACTGGAACGCCGCGTTCTGGACATGCGGGCTTTTCACCGCTGCAACAATGCCGACATTGGTGATCCCGACCATCGCGGTAAAGAGCGTGAAATTGAAGATGTCCCCGGTCACCATCGCGCCCATGGAAGCCAGCCCGCAGGCAATCGCCATGAACCTGCGGAACCGCATCTCGCTTATCGTTATCTCCTTTGTCGTATATGCGTCCCCGCCAAAGGCGATATCCACCTGCCGTTCGGGTCTGCTGACGAGGACGAAGATGGTGAACGTGAGCGCCAGCAAAAAGAGCGTGATCGTATAGGGTGTAAAATAGACAAGCTCATCGCCGAATTCAAGGACGTAGTAGGGGATACCGGCAAGGTTACTCATCGCCCTTCCCCCACATCGTCCCGACAAGGGACATCTTCACGGTTACCTTGAGCACGATCCCCACAGCCGCACACATCAGTGCAACATACCAGTACTGCGGCAGGAACATGAAGACAAAGAATGCAAAGATCCAGACGGCCCATGAGATCCCGCTCGCCATCTCCAGCAGGTTGAGATCTTCTTTGTACCCTCGGGACATGAAGAAGAAGACAAGCCCGAGCCCCGCAACGCCACCCCCGGTGAAACCGGAGAGGATGAGCCCGTATACGACAAGGAAGATCGAGATGATGAGCGGTGCGTCCGCCTTTGCAATCACTTCAATATTGAGCCCGTGTACCGGATTGGCGCTGATCCGTTCCTTGACACAATAGATCTGGGAGAGAGCAAGCTGTTCTGCGATGCCAACGGTCAGCCCCGGGAGCACGAGTGCTTCAGCAAGGTCGGTACCCAGCAGGGCGATCACGGCAAGCGACGGGATCTCGATGAGGTCAAGCAGGAGGAACCGGTGGAGGTCATCGGTCTCCATCGCAAGCGCAATAAATGCAATTGCCGCAGCGATGAGCACGACAAGGAGCCCGTAACTGTACTGTCCCCACATCATGACCCCTTCCTGTACAGGTATGACGCGATGGCAAATGCGATGAAGAGGATCGTAGGTTCCACCACGGTGTCAAGCCCACGGGTATTGTACAGGATCTCATCGAGGATGCCTCCGGGGTGTGCGACGATCGTGGTGCCGAGATGGGGCGTGGTGTCAGCAAGGAATTGTGAGAAGGGGGTGAGATAGGAAGTCACAAGCCCGGCAGACGGGGAATTTTCCGGGTACTGCGCACGGATGGTTGCCTGCGCAAACGGCGGTCCTCCCCGGTCGTACGGGTCGAGCGTGCTGTTCCGGTCGATGGTCTTTGGATAGAGCTGGTCGTTATGGTACTGGATGGGAAGGAGCAAGATGCCAATAAGGACAATGAACGCACAGGCTCCGGCAAAGAGCGGCACGATGTTTTCGTAATTGCAGAGGTAGTGGGAGATCCTGCGGATGATCATCCAGAAATACCCCCTTCTTTTTTCTGCATCACCCGGACGTAAATGAATGTCGAGAGCACCGAAACGGCACCAAACGTGAGGAGCGCGAGCGCCTCATCGTACGAGAGCAGAACGAGCAACAGTCCCCAACCGGGGATCTCAAGGTTGATCAGCTGGACAAGATAATTTTTCGGGCGCGGGAATGCAGCGGCAGTTGTGCCAATAAGAAGGATCGCAAGGCCGATCAAAAACTCCGGCGCATATCCCGCGACCATCATGCCTGCTGCCTCCGGCATACCATGAGGATAAAGATCGTGGAGAGGGGGGCGATCAGTGCTGTCGCGGTGACAACGTCGAGGTATCCGCGGTCAACAATGAACGGGAAGATTCCGCCAATCATGACCGAGAGCGAGATGAGCTTGTCAAACGGATCGCGCTCAAGTATCGCTGCTGCCATCCCGATGAAAGCAAGGGCAGTGCAGGCAACCATGAGAACCTCATTCATCTTTTTTGATCCCTCCTGCCCACGTGCTTGCGATCGCATTGGACTCTAAGGTAGACCCGACAAAATACGCCGCAGCTGCGGCAATGGTGATCGGGTGCGGGAGCAGCAGGGCGATGATCCCGGTGACGGCAAACGACATGACATTGAGGAACGGGAGCTTGCGCATCGTGTTTCTCTGGAGAATGACCCGCAGGGCTGCATACACGGCGATGACAGCGCAGACGTAGATTGCGATCACCGGCATCCCCTCAGCCACCGGCACCGCACGCTCCAGAGACGGGCAACAAGCCTGCTTGCATGCACGTACGAGATGCCCTGTATCGTCAGGATTGCAATCACCATGCCGGCAATAAAGTCCGACGCGGCGAACCCGACCTGCATCGCGCCATACACAATGAACGTCGCAGTGATGCACCCGGTTGTGCCTGCATAGCCGGGATCATAGCAGATCCGGTTGCCTACATAGACGAGCACTGCGGCAAAGAGCCCGCCAAAGAATCCGGCGCAGAATACCCCGCAGCTGGCAAGGAGCGTTCCTGCCGAGGCATCCGGCGAGCTGACGATGTTGCCCATCATGTACCCGCCATTGAGCGCCCCGCCCCCTTTCTCTACTTCCTGTGCAATCGCTGTTGCGCCACTAACCCCTCCGCTCTCCGGCAGTTTGAAAATAAGGTCAACCGTCATGAAGTTGAGCCAGCAGATAGCAGCAGCGATAAGGATTCGGGTGGGCTCATCGAGCATGGGACGTCCCGTAACCAATTGATTACAAGGTTAGCTCAGGATGGATACTGGATAAAGGTTGTGTTATTGCATATATTCTTCAAAAATCGATATGATTATTTAAAAAATTTTCAATGGTACCTGCCGATGGCCGAAGATATGCCGGGGCGTAGAATCGGACAGGGTCGGACAGGGAATAGGGAAAACCTGCTCGGCACCCTGAATGCATGTGTACCCGTCACCTCTTCTATCAATTACCGGAAAATTATCGTAAAAAAACCAAACTGTAAATATGTATCCGGTTTTAAAAAAAAATCCTGTTCATAATTCCCAATGATTTTTTTTCTGGTGAAATTTTTTTAAAATTTATTTTTTTACGTTCAGATTTTTTTTTATTTTTTTCAAACATTCTTTAAAAAAAAGGAAAAATCATATCGGTTCCGGATACACGGGCATCGTGATGGTTATCCCGGCAACGTACGTTGCCGCGTAGTCATCCAGCAGGTTACCTAGGTGCCTTCAGGAGGGAGGCGAGTCGCTCGAGTTGCGATATGTGCACAACTGCCAGCACCTCGTCGTCCGGCTGCAGCACCGTATCGCCCTTGGGAATGATGAGTTCACCCTGCCGGATGATTGCCGTCAGCACACATTCGTGGGGAAATTCTATGTCCCGCACCAGTTTTCCCGCTGCAACCGCCCGGGGATCCACCCTGTTCTCCACGACTGAATACTGCCCTTTGTGTAATTTGAGCAGGGTCATCATATCCCCCAGCGACATCTCCTCGGCAATCAGGTGAGCCATCAGGTCAGCCTGGTTCAGCGCCACATCGACGCCCATCTCCGGCGTGAATAACCATGCATTTTTCGGGTTGTTGACCCGGGCAATGGTGCGGGGCACGTTGAACTCGAACCTTGCAAGGCTGGTTATCACCAGATTGGTCTCGTCTGCCCTGCTGACCGCTGCGACGACATCCGCCTGCCGGATACCTGCAGCTTCAAGCACGAGGGGATCCGTGCCGTTTCCCTGCACGTGCACTTCTGCCGGGAGATTCTGCCGGAGCCGTGGAAATTCCTCGCTCCGCCCTTCTATCACTGTAACACTGTGCCCATCGGCAAGCAGAAGAGAAGCAAGATACGTTCCCACCTTGCCGCCACCCACTACAAGAACGCGTTTCATACTACCATCACCCTCTCATGTCAGCCCCAGCAGCGCTTTTAAGCGATCCATGGAACCTGCGGTAACCGAAAGATGGATAACCTCATTTTCCTCAAAGATTGCACCGAGTGTCGGC
>JAPKXV010000245.1 GCA_026394635.1 Methanoregula sp.
CGGGCTGATGGCGATGACGTATTTATCTTTCAGCGCTGCACAAACCCCCTCGCACTCGAGAATCGGAAGTATGCTCGTGATGGGATTGCTTGGGCCAATAACAACCGCATCGCCTGCCTCAATTGCGGCGAGCACTTCCCGGGTGGCAACGGGCGGTCCGGAATAGCTGCGCACAACCTCGTGGATCTCCAAAGCACCTTTCGCCCGGACCCAGTACTCCTGGAAATGGATCAGCCCGATATCAGTCCGTATCTGGGTCGTTACTTCTGTATCGGTCATAGGGAGCACGTTTTCCCGTACACCGAACCGATCGCAGAGCATCCGGGTGGCATTGGTGAGTCGCATCCCGTTCCTGAGCATCTCCCCGCGTGCGATATGCACGGCACGGTCATTGTCCCCGATACCGATGAACTCATCAATGCCGAGGCGCTGTGCCTCGTTATGCGTTGTAAATGAATCGTTCCTGATGCCCCACCATGTGTCAGTATTCAGGATCCCGGCAAAGAGATACATGACCGTGTCAAGATCCGGGGAGATGTGGTTGCCGGATACCCAGATATCTTCTGCAGTATTCACGACAACCGAGATCTCGTGATGGTCGATAATCCGCTGCATGCCGCGGAGCAGCTTGGGTGTCCCCGTGCCGCCCGACAGAAACGTAATCATTACTCAATAGTTTTATCCTTTGTATATCAAGATTCTTTTAGTGAATTCCAAAAAGATCATCAAAGACCCGGTGCATGGCTATATCGAACTGGATGATGTTGCCCGTGCGCTCCTTGATTCCCCGGCACTGCAACGGCTCCGGTACATCCGGCAGCTGGGGTTTTCCTACCTTGTGTACCCCGGTGCAAACCATACGCGGTTTGAACATTCGCTGGGGACGATGCATCTTTCTGATATTGCCTCCCAGAGGTTCGGCCTCTCTGAGACAGAGCGGAAGCTTGTTGCAGCTGCCGCCCTCCTTCATGATATCGGGCACGGCCCGTTCTCCCATGCCAGCGAACCCCTGCTGGAGGAATACCTGCACCAGACCCACGACGCGATCGGGTTGTTTGTGCACGGGCAGACCCGGGACATTCTCGTGCAGCACGATATCGATCCTGATGAGCTCTGTGCAGTGGTAACGGGGCACCACCCTCTCTCGAGCATCATTCACGGCGACCTCGATGTCGACCGCATGGACTACCTGCTCCGTGATGCGTATTACACCGGCGCCCCGTACGGGGCGGTTGACGCACAGAGGCTCATCAGGAATATGATACGGACTGATGACGGTATTATCCTTGACGAGAACGGGATCAATGCGGCAGAATCCCTCCTGATTGCCCGCACGATGATGCGCCCTGCAGTCTACTTCCATCATGTGAGCCGAATCGGGGAGAGCATGTTCCAGCTGGCAATGCAGGAGCACCTGAAAAGTTCAGGAGATGAAACCGCGGACAAATTGCTGCACATGGATGATATGGGCTGTATGCATACCCTGAGAAATTCGCAGAGCCCCGTCGCAAAGATGCTCATCGGGCGGATCTATGTGCGCCAGTTGTACAAACGGGCGCTGTATGTCGGACAGGATCAGGTCAACACCGCTGCGTTTCCCAAGGCACTTACCCTTGAAAAGAAACGGGAGCTTGCAGCGGCCATTGCAGCCAATAGCAGTGTGGAACCACAAACCGTTCTTCTGGACATCCCGGAATTTCCCCGTGATATGTCAATGGGTGTGCGCGTGAAGAACCGGAACACCGTAGTAAATTTTGAGGAGATCACCCCCCGCATCCGGACATTGAACGAAACCCGCCGGGAGCAGTGGCGGTTGGGTGTGTATACCCTGCCGGACCAGCGGGAAGCTGTTGCCGAAACGGCAGCAGACGTCCTTCACGTAAAAAAGGCTACCCGGCAGGACACCCTGTTTTGATCGTGTTGCACCCAAACATTCTCCCGGAACGAATACATCTCAAAAGGTAATATAGCCCGGAAAGCAAACAATCACCTGTATGAAGAATATTGTTCCGCTGATCGTATGCCGGATCATCATCGGGGCGCTTATGGCAGGTTGTACGGGCACCCAGAATAGTGCCACTCCTGCACCAACACCGGTACCGACCCAGGCCCCAACCCCAGCAGAGACGACATCTTTTACTCTGGGAGCCTCCTATCTGAGCCGCCCGTCACCCTACTCCTTCACGAGTGAGAAAGATCTCTACACCGAACAATTCCGGGCGACAAGTGAGCCGTGGGGTATCGAATTTACCGTCAATCCGACAAATGAAGATCCGCAGTACACCTGGTTTGAGATGAAGGTTACGCAAATGGACACCGGAAAGACGGATACATTCGGGTATGGCCGCACCTATGGGTACGAAAAGCACCAGTTGCATCCGATGTATAATGGCGGACCGTATACGATTGAGATGAAGGGCAACCGTGTCAGCGTCAATGTCAATATCGCAAAAAGAAACCCGTAACATGA
>JAPKXV010000305.1 GCA_026394635.1 Methanoregula sp.
AGCCTTCATCTCGGCTCCCGGCTCCACACCAACGTCCATACCGATCCTGCGCTGGAGATATGACAGGACCCATTGGACGAGGAGCTGGTTGAAATTTCCTGCCTCTATAACTTCGGAGACCGAGGGTTCCAGCATGCTCTTCTTCAGGGCCTGGAACCGTGCCTGGTCCAGTTCCACTGCGACCACATCCGGCTGGAACTCGCAGATAGCCGCCTTTACGTCGTCAACACTCTTCTGGGAGACGTGTGCGGTCCCGACAATCCTGATCTCAGCCATCGAACACCCGGACACCTTCGCTATCGATCACAACACACGCTCCTGATGGGAATTGTGTGTGCTGCAGGATCTGCCGGACTTTTTGTTCTTCCTCGTCTTCTGCACGCCGGCGCTGGAGAAGATGGAGTGCAATCGTGGTGACACCATGTTCTGATATCACCTGTCCTAGGCCCTCACACCGGGAAACCTTGAGCTCGTTGTCCTCCAGAAAAAACGGATAGGTGCGGCAGATCCCCGGTCTCTGTTCATACATTGCACACAGGTTCTCCTTTAAAAAATGGCAATGGTCGTTCTCACAGCAGAGGCACCAGCTCAGGGTATAGCGTGCACCATTCTGATGATCGAACGTCTCCGGGTAGGGTTGTGCCATGGAATCCCATGACAAAGCACATGCAGAAATGACCGATCGGATCTCGTCAGGAAAGACCATGACAAGATTGGAATCCGTTTCACCACAGCGGCAGCACGTCCCGCATTGTGCGCACCGGAACTCGATCGACCGGATTTTTCCGGCAAGATCAAAAATATTACTCGTACCAGAAGGATCGCTCTGCACTATATCCCATTCTCCAGTGTTATTGTATCGAAATTTTTAAAAATTCTTCTGCCATCCGCGGTATGGCTGACTTCAGGATGCCACTGGAGCCCGTAGATATGTTTTTTTTGCAATGCGATCGCCTCGCAACTGCAGATGGTTGACCGTGCAAGCAGGGAACAATCCGCAGGAGGCAAGGTCACTTCATCCGCATGGGATGCCCAGACCAAGATTTTTTCCGGGTAACCTTTGGGGATATCATTATGCTCGCATATTTCCACGTCAACCGGCCCATATCCCCCGGAGGAACCCTGGTTGACTTTTCCCCCGAATGCCTTTGCGATGATATGGAGACCTAGACAGATCCCCAGCACCGGAAGCCCTAAACCGAGGTAGTGTGCACAGAGGCCGGCACGCTCAATGGCCGGCCCCCCACCAATAATAATCCCGCGGCAGCCATCTGCAATTTCTGCAGGGGGCGTGGTATTGGGCACCATCGAAACCGGAATTTCCATATCATTAAGAGACCTGTGTATCAGGTGGTTAAACTGCCCGAAATTATTCACCACATAGATGGGGCGCATTGCATAAAGATTGGAGATGCTGTGTGATAAGTCCTTTTCAGTTGTATGCGCTCACGGTCTCATAGATCTTTGCCCGGATCGCTTCGGGCGAATGCCCCATCATGTATGCCAGAAGAATTGCACCGCCGGCACCCATTCCTTCCTTAACCTCGCCGATGCAGTACCGTGCGAGTCCTGAGTGGCCAATGTCCTGGAAACCGGGGTCGACATAGACAATTTTTACCCCGATCTGGTCTGCCAGTTCCCTGACATTGGCGCTCGGGTCATCGCGGACAAACGATGTTGTTGCGATCATTGGCATGCGGTCTCCCATCCCATGCACCAGCGCAGCAATGGAAAGCATCTGCGTCCCTCCAGCAAGGATAAGGGTGCCGGAATATGAATTGGTGATGCCACAAGCCACTGGCATCATCGGATCTCCGGTGGCGCGGATGATCTCCAGGGGTTCTGTGATCCCCCGTGATTTGATCCGTTTTACCACGGCGTCGCAGATCTCTTCTTTTTTTGAGACAGGGTTTTTTACAAAACTGCTGCTCACAGATGCTGAATAACCGAGCGCACGCAGGATGCAGAGTGCGGTGGTCGTTCCTCCGGGCACGCATTCACCAAGCACCAGCAGGTCGCATGATTCCGATAGGAATTTTCCGATCCATATGCCACGCTGGTAGAGGGCATCCGCACAGGGAATGGCGTCCCGTTCCCGTGGGTCGTCACCAACACACCCGTACACATCAAGACAGGGGACGGTCGGATCCTGGGCAAGACCGGCATTGATGAACAGGGGCCTTAACCGGGTGAGTTCCATCATTGCACGGGTGATGCAGGCAGGTGTCGGGCAGCCCGTGGGGGTGTTGGGTTTTACCGGCATGCTCGTAATACTGCCCTGCATGATCAATTCCGCATCGAGAACAGGTGTGAGCAAAGTTTTCTCCGGCGTTGGACCCGCACCGGATATGCCCGGCAGGGTACTCAGTCGGGTATTCGCAAGAATACTGCAAAATAGCGGCCGGCTGAACAGAGGAGAAGAAAATCCTGAAACAAATGCCATACAATTCGCAAGACTATCATCTCATCAGCATTGAGTTTGAAGGTATCGCTTGGAGCATAAATCCACAACCCATAATAATCCGCCAATCAATACAACCCTGTAATAACATGTTTGAGATCGAACAAAGGCTGCAGGATAAGGGAATTTTAATAAAGGATATTGTTGCAGCCGGTATGGCGCTCTATGTTTCTCATGGCATGAGCGAGCCGGACGCAGCGGTTGAACTTGACAAAAAAATCAGGAAATATCTTTGTGATCCCAACGTCTCCTCCCTGATCCTCGGGGCGATCCTGCTCGAAGACGAACTATACCACAACCGGACCGATTCCGAAATAAAAGATGACCCGGTCTTTTTATTGAGTGACGAGATCATCGGCATGGCAATCGCAGAATGCATCGGGGGGACGTATGCCCGGTTTGAATTCACACGGTATGACCAGAAAAAACCCGGCATCCTGTCAAAGCTTGGGCCATTCCTCGATGATGCGGTCGCAGGGTTGATTGCCGGCTGCACATCCCGCCTCTATAGCGAATGCGTATGAAAGCACTCATCTCCCTTTTACAGTTTGCCACCATCCTGCCCTTGGGAAAACCCCGGGATTTTGAGCATTTTGCACGGCATTCCTACCTCTATTCTCTCGCTGGATATGCCATCGGAGGTCTTGTTGCGCTCGTTGTGTTTTTTATACCGGACCGGACCATAGCCGCAGCGGTTGCAGTCACCGGGCTGCTGCTGCTTTCCGGGTGCAACCACTTTGACGGCCTCCTTGACTTCGGGGATGCGGTCATGGTGCACGGTGACCGGGAAAAACGTATCCGGGCGCTTACGGACCGGCAGGTGGGAGCTGGCGGTGTTGCACTCGGCATTGCAATCACGCTCATGCTTTTCTCCGGTTTGCAGGCATCAGCATCGATCATTTCCGCGATCATTATTGGGGAAGTCTGTGCAAAATTTTCCATGGCATTCCTGACCACAGCAGGCACCCCGTTCCATGACGGCATTCACCGTTACCTCCACTCGTTTTCCCGCCCTTACTTTCCCGTAATTGCATTCCTGGTATGCCTGCCCCTCGTCCTTGTCCCGGTCTCTCCGGTAAAACTGGCGGCAGCTGCGATCCTGATGGTAGCTTGTCCGATCGTTCTCCTGCTTATTTCAAAACGGTTGTTTGGTGGGGTCAATGGTGATGTTGTGGGTGCATCCAATGAGATCACCCGCGCCATCGTCATCCTCTGCATGGCGCTAATCTGATTTCCTGCCACTACGCCACACTTTTTAACCACAGTCCCCGAAGTAATAATCGATGAACCTGGATATTGGCGTGCACATGAAAGGAGGGGTCATCACGGAGAGAGATTCGGACTTTTGCACGGTCCGGATACGTTTGCCTGCCGGCAGGATTTCAGTTGACCAGCTCCGTGGTATCGCAAATATTGCAAAAAAATACGGGAGCGGGGTTGTTCACTGCACAACCCGTCAGACCATCGAGATCCCGCATGTTCTGCCAGCATCGCTGCCAAGAATTGAGAAGAACCTGGCAAAGAACGGGACACCCATCGGGTCAGAACGCGATGAGATCGTCAACATCATCGCCTGTCCCGGCACCGAACGGTGCAAGTTCGCAAATATCGATACCATCAGCCTTGCAGGAAAGATCGATGCACTACTGTTCGGAAAGGAGATGCCGGTAAAGATGCGGATTGCGATATCGGGGTGTCCTAACTCCTGTACAAGCCCCATGCTCAATGAGATCGGGATCATGGGACGGATCCGGCCGGTCCGGAAACAGGGGCAGTGCACCGGGTGCGGGACATGCGTCCAGTACTGCAAGGAGCGTGCAATTCAAATCAAGAACGGAGTGTCTATCCTCGATCCAAAAAAATGTGTCCAGTGCGGGGTCTGCATTTATTCCTGCCCGTTCGATATCATAGATGCAGAACACCGTCATTACCTTGTCCTTGTAGGGGGAAGGAGGGGGCGGCACCCGCACATTGGCAGGGAACTGATTGCCGTTGAAACCGAAGAGCAGGTCATCTCGGTGGTCCGGAAGATCGTAAACTGGGTGTACCGCCGGGCATGGAGCGGGAGACTCCTCTCGGACCAGATGGATGACCTGCAGTTCGAGACATTTAAAAAAGAAATTTTACAGGATATCCCCAAAAAAAAATAACTGTTTTATTTAATACCGGGTATGAAAACCCTCGTTTGCATCATCCTCACACTCGATTGCTGAACCATCCCTGATGAGCGTATTGAACATCATCGCCGCATTCATAAGGCTCTCATCGGGAGCTTTTCCCCGGCGTATGTCTGAATATGCCTGCGCCTGCGGGGTTGGTGTCACCCGTTTTCCCACCCATATTCCCTTGCAGTGTTTACAGTAAGCACATTGGCTGTATACGGAGCCTTCCCCGTCCGCGCATGTGACCGTAACACGGCTCTTCTTTTCATCCCGATGGAATTCGAGTGTTTTCATCGTATGGAAATAGTTGCTTTGCATGTGATAAGGGAGTTTCGGTTAATAATCCTGCACCGTAAGTCGTGATTTGGCGTTCTCGATATGTTTTATATAGATGGGTTTCCTATATGTAATACTCGCATAAACTGACTGTGAACTGACAGTTTCAGTATTTATAGGAGGACTATAATGGCATCTGAAAAGCCCCATATGAATCTTGCTATTATCGGACATATCGACCACGGGAAGTCAACGCTCGTGGGTCGGATGATGTTCGAGACTGGCGCAGTACCGGCACACATCATCGAAGGCTACCGTAAGGAGGCTGAGTCGAAGGGAAAGGCAACCTTCGAATTCGCGTGGGTCATGGACAACTTAAAAGAAGAGCGTGAAAGAGGTATTACAATCGATATCGCACACAAGCGTTTCGATACCCCAAAATACTACTTCACGGTCGTCGATTGTCCGGGACACAGGGACTTTGTAAAAAACATGATCACCGGCGCATCACAGGCTGATGCAGCGATCCTTGTTGTCGCAGCTGCCGATGGTGTCATGGAACAGACCAAGGAGCACGTGTTCCTTGCCCGCACGCTCGGTATCACCCAGATCATCATCGCCATCAACAAGATGGACACGGTGAAGTTCGATGAGAAGCGGTATAATGAAGTGAAAAAGGACCTCTCTGACCTCATCAAGATGGTCGGTTATAAACCGGAAGAGACTCTTTTTATTCCCATCAGTGCACTTGGTGGCGTCAACATCAAGAGCGTAGGTCCAGAAACCCCGTGGTATAAAGGCCCGGCACTCATCACTTCACTCGACACATTCAAGGATCCGGAAAAACCGACCGACAAGCCTCTCCGGGTTCCGATCCAGGACGTGTACAGCATCAGTGGTATCGGGACGGTCCCCGTAGGTCGTGTCGAGACCGGGATCATGAAGAAGGGTATGAAAGTTGCGTTCATGCCTGCAAACAAAGATGGTGAGATCAAGTCTATTGAAATGCACCACGAAGAGCAGCCACAGGCAGTTCCCGGTGACAACATCGGGTTCAACGTCCGCGGGATCGGCAAAGGCGACATCCGGCGCGGAGATGTCTGCGGTCCGATTGAGGCCCCCCCGACGGTTGCAGATGAATTCACCGCCCAGATCGTTGTCCTTCAGCACCCCAGCGCGATCACCGTTGGTTACACTCCGGTCTTCCACTGCCACACCACGCAGACCGCATGCACGTTTGTCGAGCTGAAAAAGAAACTCGATCCACGATCCGGCGCGACGAAAGAGGAAAACCCGACATTCCTTAAGACCGGCGATGCGGCAATTGTCCAGCTCAAGCCGACAAAACCGATGGTCATTGAAAATGTCAAGGAGCTCCCACAGCTTGGCAGGTTTGCCATCCGTGATATGGGTCAAACGATTGCCGCCGGTATGTGTATTGCTATCAACAAGAAACAGATGAGATAATTTTTTTGGTGATATAACATGCAAAAAGCCAGAATACGCCTGACAGGAACAGATTTTAATAAAGTAGAGATGGTCTGTGACAGGATCCGGGAAATAGCAGAGCGCACAGGTGTGAATCTGGCTGGTCCGATCCCACTCCCGACAAAACGGTTGGTTGTCCCGATAAGGAAGAGCCCTGATGGAGAGGGCACCGCAACGTGGGACCGTTGGCAGATGCGTGTCCACAAACGCCTTATCGATATTGATGCAGATGAACGTGCACTGCGTCAGTTGATGCGCATCCAGGTGCCAAAAGATATCGGCATTGAGATCGTGCTAGAAAGCTGAGGGTGCGGCGTGCCGGCCGCTGGTTTTTCAGAACGAATAAAAAAAATATTTACTTTTGAACGGACTTTTCTTCTCATCCTTCTCCTAGCAATTTTCCTCCGGTTTTACTTCCTCGATCTCAAGCTCCTTCACCATGATGAAGCAATCCATGCATGGTTTTCGTACGACCTTTTGACAAAAGGGGCGTGGGTTTACGATCCCAGTTACCACGGACCGTTTCTCTATTACGTGACCTCCGGGATGTTTGCCCTGTTGGGGGATTCTGATCTTGTTGCAAGACTCCTGCCAGCCCTCTTTGGAACGTTGCTCATTCCTTTGGTATATTGCATCTACCGGCTGGGATATCTTGACCGGAGACAGACGCTATTTGCCGGATTGTTTCTTGCAGTCTCACCTGATATGGTCTATTTTTCACGGTTTTTGCGTCACGATATCTTCATGCTCTTTTTTACCCTTCTCCTCCTCGTTGCTTTGCTCTGGTACTTTGACCGGTGACAGACAAGGTATGCCATCCTTGCGGCAATTGCTATAGCCGGAGGGCTCTCCTGCAAGGAGGAGATGCCTGTTATCCTCATTATCTTTGGGATATTTTTCTTCTATGCTGTCTGGAGAAGGCGGTTCATTTTACCTCCCG
>JAPKXV010000348.1 GCA_026394635.1 Methanoregula sp.
TCCCATTCGTCCCGGAAATACTATCCTGGCACGTGCACTGCCATCCCCATAAGGATTTTCCCAATGTCCTCGCTGATTTAACTGCTCCTTAACACCGTCCCGGATCTGCTCCGGACGGGTTCCCACCAGCACATTCACCCCGACATCGATCGTCTCCGGTCGCTCCGTCGTATTCCGGAGAGTAACACAAGGCACACCCGGAATACAGGATTCCTCCTGGACACCGCCCGAGTCCGTCAGGATGAGGCGGGCATGTGACTCAAGCGCGGTAACACGTCAGTCAGGGACGGGCAAGGACTGAAGGGATCATCTTGTCAATGGGGGGAGAAGACGAGCTGGATCTCCCTGTACGAAAACATTGTAATGGTGCACATACAATGATTGTATGAACTATGTCATCCGCATTGGATTCTGTTGTTGCAAAAATCCGAAAAATGCCCCCGGATCTCCAGAAAGAAGTAATTGGATATATTAACCAACTTGAACAGCGTTCAAACATGCATAGCACAAAAAAATTCAAGTTTGAATGGGAAGGAAGCCTTGCTCACTTGAAAGACCGATATACGTCAGTTCAGCTCCAGCATACGATCCCTGACTGGTGGAACTGATGTTTCTTGTTGATACCAATATTTTTTTTGGAGGTTATGCTCGGACAGGAAAAATCTGCTGAAGTCAAGGATTTTTTCAACCGGGCTGATTTTTCTTCCCTTTTTTTAAGCGATTTCTCCCTCTTCTCAATAGGGATCATGTATTTTAGAGAGAAAAACCCGGGACCGTTCATCAAACTGGTCAACGAAGATATTGGAATGTGTGGTATCTCGGTCGTTTCACTGGATCTTTCGGCATATCCAAATATGGTCAGTTATGCGAATGAATATAACCTGGATTTCGATGATGCATACCAATATACTGTTGCAGAGCGCTACAATTTAACAATTGTCAGTTTCGATCATGATTTCGACCGGACAAAAAAAGGACGAGTACTTCCCACAGATCTCTTCCATCAGAAATAAAGGGCTTTTCCCATTCCGGCTTCCCTCAGACATTACATACTGTGCCGGGAAAAAAATTGTCCACACTATGCGCTCACGTCCGGCAGGACTCCTCAACAAAAACGATGATCCGCTTGTGCCCTATATAGAGATCTCCAAGTTCCGGAAGACGGCATCGACAATCGTGTTGCCGGTCACGCAGCACGTATTATCCTCAATGCCTTCGTTCAAGAGATTTTGCCGCGCATTCTCCGTGGGGGCGAATAGCAGATCCGAGATATGATCCGCGACTACCCGGTTGATCTCTTCGGGCATCTGCCGGTCGAAACTCCGCAACCCCGCCTCCACATGACCGACCCGAATGTGCAGCTTCGCCGCCGCACGCGCACCGGCGAGCACCGTGTTCGTATCGCCCTGCACCAGCACGATCTCCGGCGCTTCCTTTTCGAGCACCCGTTCGATACCCGTCAGGATCCGGCTGGTCTGTTCGGCATGGGTCCCGGAGCCGACATCGGGATTGTATTTCGGTTCGGGCAGTGCACGATCGCAGAAGAACGCCCGGTCCATCTCATACGAGTAGTGCTGCCCGGTATGGAGAATGAAGTAATCGAGATTCTTTGCTCTACATTCCCGGATGATGGGTGCCTGCTTGATGATCTCAGGACGGGTGCCAGGGACAATCGCGATCATGGGGTGTAGTTTCCATCATGTGCAATATACCATTCTTCGATTGACGGATGGCAAGGACAATTGCGATCATGATCTCTCCTGGGTCGTGTGGGATGCACGCAGATTTACGGCACTCATGGCGCTGCACGGACGTAGTAGGTGTGCGGGGACGTGCGTTCGGTTGGTTCGGTCGGGTTTGGTGAGAGGGGTTTTGATCTCTTTTGCTGGTTGAGTCGGGTCTTGGTATCTCCCGCTGGCTCGATCGGATCTGTGGAAACTCTAAAAAAGATCTCGATACATCCATCCAGAAATGGGAAAGTATCCTCACCATATCCCCCGCACGTTCGTCGCGATTACCCTCTCGTTCACCCCCGCCCGGATCCATTCGCACCCGGTCCCGGCAAGCAGATTCGCCCCGACATCGATCGTCTCCGGTCGCGCCGCGGTATTCCGGAGAGTAACGCACGGCACACCCGGAATACAGGATTCCTTCTGGACCCCGCAAGA
>JAPKXV010000152.1 GCA_026394635.1 Methanoregula sp.
ATACCGTTATCGCTTATCGACAAACCACAAGCGGGAACCGGAGCGAGCCTGATCGCGGAATGCATCGCACTGATCGCAACCGGGAGATCGGCAGCAATCACACCGGCTCCTGAAGATGATCCGGCATGGCGAAAAATGATAACTGCCACACTTACGCAGGGGAGAATGGTAGTAATTGTCGATAATGTTGAATCAAAACTCGTTGCTCAGAGCCTGGCAGCGGTCTTGACTTCCGAAACATGGGCGGATCGCATTTTAGGCAGAACTGAAATGATTTCCCTACCACACAAGTTAGTATGGATCGCAACCGGGAATAATTGTCAGCTCGGCGGGGATCTACCTCGCAGATGTTTTTGGATCCGGATGGATGCAGTAAGCGCGAGACCCTGGCAGCGGGAAATAACATTCAAACATCCGGATCTCTTGAAATGGGTTGAACAGGAACGCGGGCGGATCATTGCCGCTGTACTCGCCATAACAAGAGGGTGGATACTCGCAGGCAAACCCGGACCGGGCGAGGATGTACCGAAGATGGGCTCTTTTGAAGATTGGCGGGATACGATTGGAGGCATTCTCCAGTATTGCCAGGTATCTGGATTCCTCGCAAACATGGAAGAGATGTATCAAATGGCGGATGCAGATTCGCCACAATGGGAAGCTTTCTTTGCGAGGTGGTACGAAATATGGGCGGAACAGGGGATCACCGTTGCGGAAATTACAAAGACGCTTCGCTTAAGTGACGATTCAACACAAAAAACCCTTGTCGATGGATCTCTGTTGGATCTCCTGCCGGATGCACTCTCGGATTCATGGACGGGTAAAAAGAATTTCTCGCGGGCACTTGGAAGGGCACTCTCTAAAATGAATGGGCGTGTCTTTGTCAATAATCTGCAGCTCCAGAAAGGGGAAATATCTCATAATGCGGTAACATGGCGGATTAAGAAAGTGGAATCAAAAAAACCTGATGAAACAACAAAACCGGGAACGTCAAAACCGGGGAGTTAGTAAAAGTGCCATTCTACGACCTAAAAGGGGAGTTAGGGGAGTCTGCCCACAGCTGGAACCCAGATGAAAAAAAAGACCATAAAATTGCGTACGTGTATGGACTGCCGCTGAACTCCCCTAACTCCCCGGTCAGGAGTGAAATTGAGAAAACACTAACTCCCCGGAATGAGGCATCCTGTTGTCATATTTTAGTTTTGAATAGGAAACTAACTCCCCTAACCCCCCGGACTAAAACAACGATCGAACCGGGAAAAAAGTACGCGTAAGGATCATAATTTGAGGTAAATAAAAATGCAGAACACAGAAACAAACGAAAAAGACGGCATAGAGCGCAGCACTTCAGGGAAAAATACCGAACCGCTCACCAGGGATCAGGTCCTCAGGTTGTCAAGTCAGACGATAAGGCAATTACACAAACGAGTGAACGGAGTGAGGTTTAAGGTACAGTCAGGGGATTCAGCAAGGTTAAGCCACGTCCGATCATTCTCTCAGCTTATCCAGGTGTACGGTAGCATCCTGAAGGATACCGAGATCACGGAACTGGCTAAGCGGGTCTCCGAACTGGAGCAGGAAAGGGAATGTAGGTGTAAGTCATGAGCGCAGGCATTGAGACTTTAAAACGGAGGGTTAATGCACTCGCACCACAGCCGGCAGCCGGTAAGGATGTACCAGAAATGTATATTTCTCCGGAAAGCACGGAGAAGATCCGGGCGGTCCTCGCCCAGGAGCAGGGTCCGCCTCCAGCCGATTGGGACGGAAACTTATCTGGGTTGTATATTTCGAATGACAAAATGCGCCAGATTGGGGACATCCTCGCAGCACAAAAGCAGAAAGAGCGTGGCTTCTTTCCAGGGCGATGACGTAACGTCAAGCAGGCAGGACCATAACACCCTCACCCAGGCAGGTATTGCTAAATTAGCAACAGCTCAAAGGAACATGAAGGAAAAATGAGCCCTTCATAAACGGTGAATACCTTCACCCGCACGCACGTGGAGCAATGTTTATTTGCTGCTGCAATCCAATTGGGTGATATCCAGAACCCGCACACACTTGGAGCAATGAAGCGCAGGACCGCCGGGACTTCTTATGAGAGATTCACCCGACAGGACTGCGCAGAGCTCCTTTTATTCTCAACCCCCGCGTGCATCCGTGAATCTTACTCGAAAATATGAGTGCCTGGACTGTGAATGGATATTTGGTGTCAGTGACAAGGACAAAACAATCCGCGGTTGTTTTTATCTGGAGGTAGAAGAGCGCGTTTCGCTCTCACATGAAACATTGAAAAACATCTTCAAAGAATACCTTTAAAGAATACTTTACTTTTTCTTTCCTTTTTGCGTCCATCTTTTTGCGTCCATCTACCCCCTACAGTACACCGGCACTGGATAATCTGCCCGGCTGGTGCTCCGAGACTTGAATCTAACGGATACATCATTTCGCAGGCATCAATCCAAGTATTCTTGCTCGCCCAGTATCCTGGGACTTTGAACGCATCGTCAACCGGGATGATTACGCCTTCCATTGCCAGATGCGATGGGCGTGTACGTTCGCTGTGCAGCGTCGGTATCCACTCTTTAAACGGTGCGTATTCCTTGGTACGGAACCAGGCAGCTTTGTTGTATGCCTGCATGGACCAGGTTCTCATGTAGGTCTCCGCGTCATGTTCCGACACATCAACAAAACTTCTGAATGTTTTGACTAGGGGGGCAATTCCAAATCTCTCTTTTTCTACAAGCGCTGCGATTATCTGTTTTTTATTCTCCACTCCGGCGAGTTTGTCATTCAAAATCTCAACAAAATTCCCGATCGCCAGCTCATCGGCTTCATTGAAATTAATCCCCACACTAATTTTTAAATTCGG
>JAPKXV010000382.1 GCA_026394635.1 Methanoregula sp.
AATGGACGATGGCACACGCGATGCTGATCCGCTGGCGCATGCCTTTAGAGAACGTGCGGACGAGATCGTTTCTCCGTTCAAAAAGTCCGAGCCGGGCGAGGATCTCCCCTGCACGGCTTTCGCGGCTCGCCCGTTCCATTCCGTAGAACTTCGCGGTGAGGAGGATGTTCTGCTCCGCGGTGAGATCGCTGTAGACCGTGCCGTTCTCGGGGATGACGCCCATCTTCAGCTTCGCGGTGAGCGGGTCTGAATTGACATCCGTCCCGAGGACGCGCACCGATCCGGCATCCGGTATCAGCACGCCGGTTATCATCCGGATTACGGTAGTCTTTCCCGCACCATTCGGTCCGAGGAACCCGAAGATGCCGCCTTCCGGAATAGTGATGCTGACATCGTCGACGGCGGTGACCGGCCCGAACGACTTGCAGAGATTGTTCGCTTCGATTGCATCCATGCGTGGTGTTCCGGAATCAACGTTCTCTGGAATGCCTTATGAGGATATCTGTTACCCCGGCCCATGGGATAACCACGGAAGGTCTGTGCACCGCATTCTAAAAAAAAATCAGTTCTGGGGAGACTCTAACGCCGGGGCGCTCACCACTTCTCAGTCGGATATCCCTTCCCGGGAAGATACTCTTAAACACCTCCCCCCACAAACCTTATCCCGGAGAGAAAACGATGGAAAAAATCACGCTCGGCCCGATGCCGTACATGAGTGTCATGCCCACCCTGCTCGTGGGCGCAAACGTCAAGGGTAAGCCAAACTACATGACCGCCGCATGGGCTACGGTCGCCTGCATGGTGCCGCCGATGGTCTGTGTTGCGATCAACAAGGCACGGTATACTGCAAAGGGGATCGGGGAGAACAAGACCTTCAGCCTGAACATTCCGTCAGTAAAACTGGTGGTCGAGACCGACCACTGCGGTCTCGTCTCCGGTGCGCAGGAGGACAAGTCCATGGTCTTCCGGTCGTTGTACGGGAAACTGAAGACTGCTCCTCTGGCAGCGGAGTGCCCAGTCAACATCGAGTGCAGGCTGTTCAAATCCGTTGACTGCGGGAGTCACCGGCTGTACATCGGCGAGGTCGTGGAGATCCATGCTGACAAGTCCTGTGTGACGGACGGGAAACCGGATATCGCAAAGATCAACCCGATCCTCTATGCCCAGGCCAGCTATTTTGGCGTAGGGAAACAGGTCGACACCGCATTCTCTGCCGGGAAGAAGTACAGGAAAAAGTGATACCGGGATATTTTCTGGAAAATTGTTTTTTTAAAGTCCTGAATTCGATTAAAAAGCTGCAAGCCCGGATCAGAGTGTCAGACATGATCTGGAGGGGTGTGTCAGATAACCCGGGCAGAGAGCCGGGGACAGCCTGAGAACCGGGGCATCCGTTCCTGCCGGTATCGTACGGCACTCTCCGGCCCTCACTTAATTGAAAGGACGTGCGGTTATGGGGACGAGGGTATGGTCGTCAGATCATATCCGACTGGAGAAGATACCAAAGGTATCTTCGATGAGACAGTCAGGGTTGTCTCTGTAGGACAGCGACGTGAAATTGGATGAGATGTCGGGTTTTCTTTTTTCATAAGGTTTGAAAAAAATTATGGCGATGGCCCGGACGAGGTATTGACATACACAATATCATTGTTGTACCATGTCAGGTATAACGATGAACTGGCGATCTCCTCATCTCCCTGTAATGGATACAGATGTACGTCAATTTTCACGGGTTTTTTATTCTGCTGTGGATCATTTTTGGAATATGTCCAGTAAATGTACCGTGAAGTATCATCATACACCGGATTTCCCACTATGGTTACTTCATCGGTTGAAGGAGTGATCCTGATGAAATATCCAGAATCTGCAGACCAGGTGTGTCTGCTTTCCTGTAATTCACGGCCGGATATATTCGTGATATCCAGCCGCAATCCTTGTGCCGATGAGATAGACGGGGAGAAATACTGCTGGTCCGGCCGGATTTTCATATCCTTGTAAAAATTATCGGTAGTATCAAAAAACCGGGAGAACGCCAAGGGTACAAGGATAAGAAATCCTATCACCACGATGATGAATACAACCGTACTCAGCCGAGGGAATTTTTCCATTCCCGGGATTATTCCGATAATTTTTTCCCCGATATTCCACCCTAAACATGAAAAGATGACGAGCGGAATACACGTAAGTCCGATAACTGCCGCAAACAGCCATGAATATTTATTCGGGATCAGGGGCATTAACAGGATGAAAAACAGCGTTAAGCCAATCCACATCGGCACTAAACACAAGAGCAGGATGAAGCGCTGGGAATCACCCTCGTACCAGGTGATGAGCGTTTTAGACCAGAGAGTAATCTTTTTTTGGACATTCTCGGTATCCCGTCCCTGGATTACCAGGTCAAATATCATTAAAAAACAGATAGTCAAAAACATTGCCCCGAAAAAAATGATTATGGAAAGGAAGAGGGGGAGGAAACTATCCGAATCGGTTATCCAGGATGACCCAAGAATCCGGGTCCCCATATTGGGGATAAGGGAGATCATGGTTCCGGTGATACCGATCATGGTGAAAAAACGAAAATTTTCCCATAAAAAATTCCGGATAGTAAAGGGGGGTTTTACCCGTTTTTTACACGAGGGGCAGAAAAGATCAGAGGATGACAGTTCCCTGCCGCAATCCGGACAATTTTTCATTATGCATTTGTGTTCGACCTCTTGAGTTAATAAATGATTTTTTCAAACGCTCAATTTTCCGTTTAGTTTTTCATAAATGACCGGGTCGGCCTGCCCCTTCCGTAGCGGAAGGAACGCCGTAGACCGGTGGGGGTGCCACGTTTTGCCGGCGTAGTTTGAGGGGGCTGGGCTCGACACACGCGAGAGCGAAGGGGGGAATCTGGGAGGATTACGCTCAGGCTGTTTTGTGAAACGGATTGTAGATTATCAGGCCAGGCACCTGATCAAAATCCCGCTTGTTCCGGGTAACGAGGGTTGCATCCAGCGACAGCGCAGAGGCAGCGACTACGGCATCGGGAAGTGTGATATTTACACTCGTACGGAGTTCGATGGTTTTCTCTGCAAGGGTATCAGTAAGAGGCAGGCACAGGGCACAATCAAGAAGATGTCGTGCTTTGGCAAGTCCTTCAGGAGTATGGTCTTTCCAACCGAGAAGTTCGATACGGGTGATGATTGAAATGTTAAAAGATTCCTGAAGAATCTGGTCAATGACCGATTTCTCGTCGTCAGGAATTGCACCCGCGAGGTACTAGATGAGAATATTGGTATCGATCAGATAGATGGTCATCCGCGGTTCCACTCGCTCCGGAGGGCCCGCGCTACTTCCTGTGGATTTTTGATCCTGTCACGGTATATCCCGTAATAATCCTGAGGATTACAGGGTGCAAGCCTGGGCTTCTGCACCTGAAGTGTCCGCTCCCAGAGTTCAACGGGAATTATGACGCTATTCTTGTGGCCGCCGGCGTCATAAACGTACTGGATTTCATTCATTGTACCATCATTATTCCCGCAAGAGAATATAGTTTTCCCGGTTCCTGATGAGGCCCGGGGGCTGGCCGGTCCCGCGAAA
>JAPKXV010000059.1 GCA_026394635.1 Methanoregula sp.
AGTGTTCTCCTGCTGTGACAACCCTCTCGGGTGCGGAGGGGCGTGGCTCTTCATCGTCATCATCATCGGGATATTGTTCGGGATTGTCCCCGAATGATTCAATCACGATGGGATATTTCACACCTTCAACGGGTAATGCTCTTCCCTTTGACTGCACGATGAACCGCCATTCGTCGCCATAGTCAAACAGAAAGAGCATCTTCTTTTTCGGTTCATGGAACACCCCCGAGATTTCTGTCTTTTTTACGCTGGGGTGTTTACTTCCCAATTTGCCGGATGACAACTCGTAGCCTTCCTGCGATTGAGAATACCGGTGCAGGTTGTCGTAGAACCCGAAGAGGTGATCATCATCGAACTCAAAGGAGGAGAGGATAGCGCGGGCGAGATCATAGAGGGTTGCATGTTCCGGTATTGCTATTACCCGGTACGGGTTGCCCCGGACGTGACCGTACCCGTCGGTCTGTGTTACTTTGATGAGTGCGAGTACGTCATCCTGTGGTGCAGTCCGTTTTTTCATTCTGTTTCACACGCTTCCCGCTGATCAGTGTTATTCATCATCGTCATCTGTGTCGTCACCATACTGTGACCGTGCTTTCCCGACAGATTCCACGATGAGAGGATACAGTTTCCCGCGCTGAACCGGTTCGATGCCGATAAGCTCGATGCGGAAATGCCATGCATCGCCGTAGTCGAAGAGGAAAAGCATCTTCTTTCCGGTTTTGGTGAATACTTTGTTTACCCGGGTTTTTCTCACGCCTTTTATTGATGGGTCACAATCTAATCGGGTTTCCGGATCGTCGGCAAAGAGCTCATAGGCTTCTGTTGCTTTGTGATACCGGGTCATGTGGTTGTAGAACCCAAACGGGTGATCGAAGTAAAAGAAAAAGCTGCCGGTAATTTCCTCGGCAAACTGGTAGAGCGTGAACTCTTCCGGGATGGCGATCACCCGGTACGGGGAATTCCGGATGTTGCCAATCCACTGGATTATTTTGAAGATAAAAATGCGTTCGCCGGGTTTTGCCACACGTTTTCTCATCAGAGCACACTCAGGGGAGATAATGAGTGATACCTCAGTGAAATATTTAAGCGCTGGTTTTTTATTGCCGGAGTCCCTTCACAGCCGACCCGGATCTTCGCGGTCATGAGATCGTGCAGGAGCGATGCGAACAGGGTGTCGAGCGCTTCTTTGCGGGATTGTTCGGAGGTACTTACAGCATGGCAACAAATTCATCGACCGTGATCTGTGCCTGTGATAAAATGGATTTCAATGTTTTTGGTGTGAGGATAACGCCGGAATGAACGGGTACCGTGACAAGGCAGTCCTTCTCTTCATGGTAGAGAAAATAGTGACTTCCCTTTGTATGTACGTGGGAAAATCCTGCACGTAAAAGGGCTTTTTGTACCTTGTCGCCAGTCACCCGGGGGAGTTTCATGCAACAACCGGATCCTTGAGGGTCACTTCGACTTCAACCGGTACCGGTTTTTTGAGGATCTTTAAGGTTTCAATATAGCCGGTGATGGCTTCTTCGATATTGGCAAGTGCCTCGTCCCAGGTTTCACCCTGTGAGATACAGCCGGGCAAGGCAGGTACCGTCACCGTGTAGCTACCGCTTTCGTTTTTATCCACGAGGACTGTGTAGCGCATCCGTGTGTGTTTCATGCAGGCACTTCGCTGTGTGATAAGACAGTATCTTTGTAACAGGATTAAAGTATCTTCCGGTGATGTTGTGCATTTGTTCCCGTCAGGCTGCACTCACTCGTATCTTCGCAGTCATGAGATCGTGCAGGAGCGATGTAAACAGGGTGTCGAGCGCTTCCTTGCGGGATTGTTCGGCGGCGAGCTTTTGGTCGAGTGCCGACAATATTTGTGCAATCTGCATTTGCACATTCTTTGAAGGTAAAGGAACCGGATACGTTTTCAAAAATCCACAAGTTAATGCTCCTTTAGTGCTTCCTGCGGAATGACTTACATCCCGTAGCTGTTGATACCGGCTTTGCATGAACTTCAACATGAATTCAGAAACAACACTATCGTCATTGAATTTTACATATGCCAAGTGCTGGTTTACTCTTGTGTCAAATGAGACAAGAGCTGTGTTACCCAGCGTTTTTCCTTGTCCGGTTATTGCAACGACGAGACTTCCTTTCTTGACCAATGGCAAATGACATTCACGAACGGCTAATTCAGTTACAAAAAAATCTGCTTGGGTAATGATCGAATCGTGAACCTTTGTACTGGTGATCCAAGGAATTGTCCCATTTTCCCAATATGCCGGATTATCACGCTTCGGTGTGGAGCCATTTCCAACGTATGCGATTTTTCCTAAAGTTGAAATCTCCCATCCCTCCGGCACCTGTCCGATTTCCGTCTCCTTCAGTACAACCCGATTCGCCTCTTCCAGCGGCACCGGGCCATACGTGAACAGGTGCTTCATCATCGCCGCCTTGAGCGCCTTCGTCGCTGCGATCACTGCATCGGTTTTTTCCTTTGCCTCCTGCACGGTGCGGAGGGTGGTGGCGATGGCGTGCTGTTCGGGAAGAGGGGGGAGGGGGGAGGGGGATTAAAAGAGTTAAATATTCGGTCTTTTTTAAATTGGGATATGTAGAACCATCGGTCATTCCTTGAACGGTTTTTTGAGTGGACTCAGAAATTAAATAAAACCAAATAAAATAGCTATTAGCAATTTTTTGTTCTATCCGTAATGCGAATGTAAAATTGGACGGAATATATATTTTTGTAATATCTTTATAATCAAAAAATGCACATCTTCCTGACTTCACTTTTGTTTTTGATCCACTCGATTTTACAACAACAATATCTCCAAAAATAAGCTGATATTTTTCAATTTGTTTTTTCGTGAGAGATCTTAACGGAACCGCATAATACCGTATCATGAAATTTTCTAAAATATCCGATACTCGAATAACTTGAACGTCAATCAAGTTTGAATTTTGATTTCCTGAAGGATCAGATCCCCATAAACCGGAAAACCCTTTGGCAATTTTTCCAAGTTGAATCACACTCCAATCTTCCGGTAACACCCCTAACTCTGTCACCGTGTATCCTTCCGGGATATCTGTGCTCTCGTTCACGAGTCAACCCTTTTGCTGAAAATATAGTGGGGTTCGGGAATAATTATGTTGATGGGATCTCTTCCCGATCAAACCGGTTTACGGGATACTCCACATAACAAAATGACTGCGGCGCAACAAACCGCTCGAACACCACGTACGGATCAACCGGCTCGGGGAACGGCTCCAGCTCATCGATCCGGATCGCATACCCGGTATCCCGGTCAGAGAAGTACTCGAAGAATTCCTGCTCGCTGATGCCGGAGACATCCCAGAACTGCTCCCACAGGTAATCGGGATGCCCTTTGACGATCTTTCCCACGCGGAAGCGGGTGACGATCTTCTTCTGCGGGGAGGAGGAGTAAATGAACACCGGGGTTGCGGATTTGTTCCTGAAAATCTGCTTGCGGAACTCGTACTGTTTTGCTCCGCTCAGGATCTCTTTCACGTACTTTGGTTTAATGGAAAGCACAACGCCGGTCAATTCCGCTCATCTCATGAAGGTCTGTTGAGAGATACGTTACAACAAGTGTATAAATGATTACAATGTTTACAATGTTATCATGTCAGCGGTAAAGCGGATCCCGGTAA
>JAPKXV010000201.1 GCA_026394635.1 Methanoregula sp.
CGTAGAAATGCTTGAGAAAATATTTTATAACGCTCCTGGGGGCTTCGGCTGATACCTTCGCCCCCGCCGCTATTGCGTCCCCCATAATCTGATAGCCAGGTTATAAGGTTACATCAAACATCGAATGAAATGGGGATCTTTACAGATGCGGATATTTGGGGTTCAACCTGTTTTTTGCTGGATAAAAATTCTGTAACGGTTCCTGTTTTTTTAATGGAACCGGTACCCCAGCGCCTTCATCCGGGCAAGGAGTGAATGCATATCCGTCTCCTGGCGGCTGGTGAGGTGCCTGCCCTGCTGTACGAGCCTGCTCATCTTCATTAAATCTGAGAGAAGGGATTTTCGCTGCTCTTCAGGTACACTTGTTGTGTGGTGAACCCACTTGATCATGTCGAACCAGAGGTTCCGGTTCACAACCCAGTCCGCAGGTTGACGGGAAGGGGCCGGGGTGGGGATTGTTGCCGCACCCCCGGTTTCAGGCACCGGGTTCTCCGGAACGGTCAGGGGTTTTTGCGGTTCTGCAGCAATCCCCACTGTTTCCGGTGCTGCCGTTTCAGGGAGCTGTTCAGGTGGCGCGGGTTCCGATATCTGCACCAGAACGGTTGGTAAGGGAAGGAGGGGTTCTGGCTCTTTTTGCCCCAAAGCCTCCCGGGGTGGGCGTGGCAGATTATCCAAATGATTCTGTGGTACATCGTCTGCCTGCTGCTGTTCCTGCGAAGGTATTGGGGGCAGCTGAATGATCCCACCTGACGGGTTTTTTTGCCCTTTGATTTCACCGGCTAAGGCCGCGCTCTCTTCGGTGAGGATCTGAATGGAGCGATCCTTCTTCTCACTCTCGCGCACTGCAGCATTCAGGCGCTCTTCTGCTTTCTCTCGTTTCTCCTTCTCTTCAGATAACGCGGCGGTCAGCACGCCGATATCCCCTGATGCGGAATCGAGGAACTGCTGGACGTTCTCATACTTCCTGCGGAGATCTTCAAGTTCGCTTTCGGCTGTTGCACGAAGGCGCTGTTCCTGTTCAGATGCCCGGCACTGTGCCTCGAGTTCCTGTGAGCTGCGCTCCATTTCATCTTTTTCCCGGTTGAGAGCCTGGAGTTGCCCTTCGAGAGCTTCGACCTTCTGGTGTTCGGTCTTCCATAAATCCCGTGCAGCCTCAAGGTCGACCGTGGTGCTGCGGACCTTCTCGTCTGCCCGTCCCAGCGTTTTCGTCAACGATGCCAACTGTTCTTCGAGGCCAGTCCTTGCCAGCTGTTCCTGCGCAAGCGCAGTTGACGTTGAGGAAATTTCCCGGTCCCGGCGCTCAATATTTGCGCTGAGGTCGTCTTTTTGTTGTTGCAGCTGTTGCAGTTGCTGCTGCATACTCTCTCTCTCTTCGCCAAGCGCGGCAACCTTGCCTTCAAGAGCAGTACCTGCCTTGCTCTTTTCTTCCAGCATGCGCCGGGTGCTCTCGAGCGCCGACCCCTTTTCCGTGAGGTCCTGCAGGAACTTATCAGATTGCGTGCGCACTAGGATCTCCTGCTGGTCTTTTGCCTGGATTGTGGCATTGAGCTTATTGATAGTCCGCGACCGTTCCTCCACCTCTCCGTGAAGGTTCTTTACCGTTGCGTCCCGTTCCCCCGTGACGGCAACGAGCCGTTCGCTGAGTTCTTTGATGGCCGCCTGCAGGTCATGTTTCATCTGCTCCTGCTCGCTGCGGACACGGACAGCAAGTTCGAACGTTGTCAGTAAAAAATCGAGGAGCTGCCTCCGGTCGGCAAAAACAGAGTAGTCGCACCCCTTGTGGGAAACCACAAAACGTGTCCTGACCGCAGGTGCCGGTTTCTCCCCTTCCTGAACCCTGATCAGGTCATTGATGGTGGAAAGAAGGGTATCCGGGTCAGCAGGTTTTGGAATGAACGCGTCCGCGCGGGCGTCCAGCACTGCGAGGAGCATGCTGAGATCCGAGAGCCCGGTCATGAGGATAACCGGGAGATCCTTGTGCGCCTCATCGGCTTTGAGGTTTTTGCAGAGCGTAAAACCATTAAACGACGTGCACCCGGTATCGATCAGGAGCAGGCTTGCACGGTCGGTCCCGATGGCGTCAAGCGCTTGTGCATCATCCGGTACGACCGAATACAGATACCCGTTCTGCTTGAGATGGGTACAGAGAGCTTCAGCCTGTAGTTGATTATCACTGACAAAAATGATCATATGTTCACCTTCCGAACGTTGTAATAAGGAGCGATCATGGAAATGACCCTGTTAACCAGAGATGTATCGTCATCTAATAAATGCCTGTTTATCGGCGAACCGATAAACAATTATTGGCTCTGGAGAAATCCCTGATCTCCCATCATTACCAGAGATCCATGATGAACTGGTTTTCGACGGATATCGCAAGGGGGGCTGCCACAGTGGCGGGGATAATGTAAATCGAAGATGTCCAAATGGACATCTTCTTTTAGTTTGCCCTTCCCTGTGGGAATGGCAAACGCCCCAAAGAACGTTATGAAAAACGATGGTTTCTCCAGAGCCCAATTATTATAGAGGATTCCGATTAACTGCATGAAATGTGAATTCAACTCACATATTCACGACGAAGTTTTGATTGAGACTCCATCTAAAAATGGGGTTTTTTAAAAATCCTCTATGGTTTTTTAAAAGGGGGTTGACTGAATGGCACCGGAGCAGCATAGTCCTGCAAAAAAGGATGTTTTCTCCCGAGTAAAAAAATTTAGGAATCAATCCTTCTGGAATGCGCCTTCGAAGAGCCAGCGGTGGTTCAGTTCTTCGCGGTGTTTTCCCTCGTTATGCCGCTCGCGGATCACTTCGGCCGGGATGCCTGCGACAACATGGTTTGCCGGTACATCCTTGGTGACGACTGCTCCCGCCGCAACGATCGCCTGATCACCGACCTTGATCCCGTAAAAGATCATGGCGCCCGAGTAAATCTTTACATAATCCCCGATGACCACCCGCCCGTACGTCCGCTCCTCATGGTTGGACTCAGAATGGGTATGGGTGAGGATGCGCACGTATTCCCCGATGCCGACGGAGTTGCCGATCGTGACACCTCCCTTGCTGTCGATGAAGGTCCCCGCGTTCATAAACACATTATCGCCCATCTCGATGAACTGACCGAAATTGAACCGTACACCGTTCTCACAGCAGAAATTTTTGCCGACCCTCCTGAACAACTTCTTTGCAATCATCCTCCGGAAGGGAAAGGAAAAATTCGTCGCAAGACACAACGGGGACCGTTCCATTGCCTCCCATAAAAAGTGGAGGTACCGCTGTTCATCGGTGAAGGGGTATTCATTTGCTATCGGGAGGTATTCGGCATAGAGCCTGATCTCGGCAAGCAGCGATTCCTCGGGCACCGGGCACCCAATCCGGTACAGGACAGATGCAGTCTTCTTCGCATCGAGCCCGGTCTTTATGATCCCTGCCAGTTCATCCAGCAACTTTGCAGTCTCTTTCCCGTCAGTCTGATCTGCCATACAGTGTGATCATGCCCAAAGGAGATGAGCATTGTGTTCTGGTCTGGCTGCAGTGCGGTGCTGCATTTCCATCTTTTAATAGGTTGTGCGAGAAAAAGCTAGGTATGGACGTTCCCGCGATCAAAAAATGGATTGTGTTTTTTATCGGGATCCTTGTGGCAATCATCACCGCCGACTGGATCTCAAACCTTATCGTGACGGCAGCCGGTATCAGCGGATGGAGCAGGTTTCTCGTGAGTTTTGTTCTCTATGCGGCACTCTTTTTTGCCATCCTGTACGTGATAGAACGCGTGACCGGCATCAGGTTCTTCGGGTGCGGGTGTTCAGACGACCCGTAACAGGACCTGGTTACCTGTAAAGCCCGGGCTCATGCTTTTTTTTGCACTGAACCTTCCGCGCCGGCAGGTGGTGGTGCATTCCCGAACCAGACCTCCCGCTGCGGGAAGGGTACCTGGATATCTGCTGCTTCAAGGGCGGTTTTTACCTTCGGCAGGATGCTGGTCTGCAGAGAAATGTCGTCCTGCGTATTTGCCCAAACCGATGGGAACCAGACCCTGATCCGGATCGTAACGCTGCTCGTTGCAAGGTCGCTGACAAAGACCTCCGGGGCGGGGTTTTTGAGCACGAAGGTATAGCCATCGAGGATGCCTTTGATGATGGATACAGCCCGTTCGCGGTCGTCCCGGTACCGGATATTCATATCGTACTCGTACCTGCGCGCAACATTGCTGTGGTAGTTGCAGATCGCAGTCGTGTAGATCTGGTCGTTGGGGATATGGACAATTACTCCACGAACTGTCCTGACCATGGTGGCAAACAGGGTGATGGAGACCACGGTTCCGGACGCGTCGCCGATCATGATAAAATCACCACGGGTAAACGGGCGCTCATACATGATGGCAAGGCAGGCGACTGCATTTGCAATCACTTTTTGGCCGGCGAGCGCAACAACGGCTATTGACGCGACCGAGATCCAGAATACAATGATGAAGCCGACATCAAAGAAGGGTGGAACGGTGATTGCGATCGCAGCAATTACAAAAAAGACCCGTACGGCCCGGATCCAGAAATCGAGGTGGTCTTTCTTGACACGATGGGAGAAATGCCGTTTGAGGTAATAGGCGGCAAAGATACCGGCGATATAGGCGATGATAATTGCAACAGCGAACGCAACGAGTTCAACAGGGCTTGTCGTGCCCACCAGGTTCTTTTCAGACTGGATCAGGGAGAGCAGGCCTTGTGCATCCATTCTGGACATCTCGGACAGGTTGACCGGGATCATGCCACACCAAACTCCATGAGGTGCCCCCTGCCATGCACAGCCGGGATCCTGCGTGCCATATAGAGCTCAATGCACGGGCTCATGCCGGAAAGTGCGGGCATCTCTTCAAGGGATGTCCGGGCAATCATGGGTGAGTATATCTCCATGACTGCTGTCATCGCCACATACTCCCCGTAGAAGAGGTGCATGCTGTTACTGTCAAAGACAGCACGGGATACCTCGATGGTCTGTGCCGAGGTGTTTTTAAGCGTCAGTGTGAGTACTCCCTCTGAAAAACGGTCGACTGCCGGTGCCTTTCCATAAATCTCGCTCCGGTGCCACCGGGTGATCTGCCCGGCACCGGGCGAGCCGTAGAGCGAGTACTTTGCAGGCGTACGAGAGAAGATGTCAAGTACGTGGAGGTCACCACCCGCTTCAAGGAACACCCCGATCTCGACAGGAAATGTCAGGAACACCTGCTGTTCTGACTGGGGGAGGAGGGCTGTTGCGGGAAATGCAATCTCGAGCAGACGGGTCAGGGGGAGCGGCAGGTTCACCGGTTCCACCGGGTTGATGATGAGGGTACCCTTGCCAAAAGACAGAACCTTCTCAATTGTCTCCCCGCAGCACGAACGAATGTACCGTGGGATCTCTGCAGACCGTTCAAGATGTATGGTGAC
>JAPKXV010000460.1 GCA_026394635.1 Methanoregula sp.
CCCTGCATTATCCATCAGGTTGTAAAAGACCTTTACAACCAGCGGCTCGGCGAACACTTCTGCTCCGGCAGGGAGATCGTTTTTCACCATGACCTTTCCGGGCAGGGCTTGCTTTGCCGCAGTGTCCACGAGGGTGCGGCAGTCCTGCCATGTGGGAGCTTTGACACCGATCTCCTCGTATTCTTCCGTGAACCGGATCATGGCGGAGATTCGCTGTGCAGTGGTTGTGGCCTTCCGGCAGTATCCATTGAGCGTGGGATCGGGCTGGTTTTCTTCCAGTAATGCAAGGAATGCCATCAGAGCCATCAACTGGTTGTTGATGTCGTGCCGGGTGATGCCGGAGAGAAGGGTGAGTTTCCGGTTTGCCTCACGCAGTGCCACCTCTGTCCGTTTGCGCTCGGTGATGTCCCGGGCGACGCCGACAATGAATCTATTCCCCTGCCCGTCGACAAGAAGGGTTTTTTTGGTGACAATGGTATGGACCTGGTTCCCCATGTCGGTGACCTGCTCTTCGGTGACCTGCCCGGTTCCGGATGCGAATACCAGATTGTCCTCCCGGGTGAGACTATCCGCCTGGTCGCGGGGGAAGAGATCGTGATCAGATTTTTTGATCAGCTCTTCACGGGGGAGTCCTAAGAACCTGCAGTAGGCATCGTTGACCAGTACCCTCCGGTGTTTCCCGTCCTTGACAAAAACCGGGTCTGCGATGGTGTTGAGGATCAGGTCAAGGTAGTTCTTTGCGTCGATAAGCGTCTGCTCCGCCCGCTTGCGTTCGGTGAGATCAATATCAAGACAGTACAGCTCCATTTCGCCCTGTGACCTTTTGATGATAACATGGCTGGAAAACACCGCAACCCGCGATCCATCCTTTCTCATGAGGGATAGTTCTGATGCCGGGATTGGTTGACCGGTCTTTGCCATATACGTTATCGCTTTCCTGACATCCTCCCGCATTTCTGGCGGGATGATAAGTTCGATGAGGTTCTTACCGATAGCCTCCTCTGCAGTATATCCATAAAGGTTCTCGGCCCCGTCATACCAGTAGGTCGTTGTACCATCCATACTGTAGCCCTGAACCGCTACTGAGGGGACGTGCAGGAGCAGCATGCGGAACTTTTCTTCGCTCTCCACGAGCGCCGCTTCCCGTTGTTTCAGTACCGTGACATCCCGTGCAGAGCCCACCGTCCCGATCATCTTCCCGTGCTCGTCAATGAACGGTGCCTTGCGGACATCTAAGAAGAGATAGTTGCCCTGCACGTTCCCGTTCTCATCGAACTGTTGCGGTGTACCTGCATCCATGGTTATCTGGTCGGTGTCCCGGCAGATCTCCCCGAACGTGTGCCACTCCGGGTCATCAGCATGGCGTGTCCGCTCCCGCTCGGCAAAGAACATGTCGGTTTTCCCGATCGGCTCATCGGTATCGGCAGCGTTGAGCAGATCGCGGCAGATGGCTTTGTTGGCAAAGATGAACCGTTTCTTGAGGTCTTTTGCCCATATCATGTCGGGCACATTGTCGCACATCAGGCGCATTATGGTGGAGAGGGAATGGTATTTCTTCTCGCTCTCACGGAGTGCATCTTCTGCCTGTTTGCGCTCGGTGATGTCCCGGATTATTTCGATTGCACCTTTGGACTTCCCCACCTGACCATAGAGAGCTGATGCCCTGACCCAGATGTGTGCACCTTTGCCATTGTTGAAGTGCGGAATGAAGGTTTCCGCCATCAGGGTATTACCGATTCTCTGGAGGTTCGGATACCTTTTTTCAGTTACCGGATCATTATTGCGGATTAAATCGACAAGAATCGGACGCCGTTCATGGTAAAACGGCAGGGCATATTCATAATTCCCTTTCCCGAGTATCTGTTCTGCGGAGACGCCCGTCATTTTCTCAATTGCCTCATTCCATACAATCACCGTTCCATTCTCGTCAACGGCAAACATTGCATCGGGCAGGAAGTTGATGATGTCGCTGAGGTGGCTTTCGCTCTTGTACAGCGCCTCCTCCGAGCGGATATATGCCAGAGCACCCCCGATCTGCGCTGCCATAATCTCAAGCAGATGGCGTGTGTGAATCGGGATATCATCATGAACATGCGAAGCCATGTTCATGATGGCGACAAGATTGCCGTCGTGCAGCACCGGAATTGACGCGAGAGCGGTCACCCCTTCCCGCTCGCGGATCTCATCTTTGCCCGGCGGCCGGATATTCGCGTATCGCCCATAAAATGGTGTACCGGTCTTTGCCCGTAGCACCTGGAGAGCATCAGCTTCAAAATGGGACGTGTGCTCAATTAACTCGGGGGAGAGCCCGCGATGAACCGCTATATCCAGAGCACCGGTGACCGGGTCAGCCACGTAAATCCCCCCGGAGTCCAGACCCTCATCCTGCAAGGCAGCATCAAGAGTGAGTTTGAGGGCTTCTTTCATGGTGTGGCAGGTGGTGAGGGCAAGGGCAAGGTTGTGCTGGATTTGCAGCGCCTCTTCCGCCCGCTTGCGCTCGGTGATATCCCGCGATATTCCGATAATCCCGACAGGGTGATGATCCAGATCCCTCAGAAACCTTATGGTACTTTCCCATCAGTATGGTCGAACCATCTTTACAGAATTCCGCGGTCTCTAATGAAACGGTTCGTTCAGGATCAGCGGTTCCGCCTGCCTCAAGGGCCATTTCCTCATGAAAGCATTTTAAAAGTGATTCGTGGGACTTCGGAGTCATCATCTGTTCAAGGGTCTGCACCATGGCCTCTTCTACCGTAAAACCCCGCATTCTCTTAACAGACGGACTTATATACTTCAGGTTCAGGTCCAAATCAAAAATCCAGATATTGTCTGCAGTATTATCAGCGATGAGCCGGTACTTTTCCTCGCTCTTCTGCAGGGCCGCCTCAGAGGCTGCAAGGCGCCTGTTCTCGCGTTGTGTCCGTTGCTGCAGGATAAAGAACAGAACCAAAATACTCGCAATCACTCCTGTGACAAGCACGGGAACAGTAGCGGCACCAATGAGCTCCCTGTTCCAGTCCTTAGCGTCCACGTCCATACCGAGAACCGCCACGAGCGTTCCCGTCTTTGGATTTAAAAGCGGGACAAAACCACTCACCCACATACCCCACCGGTCGGACACCGGCCCCTCGGTGGTTTGCCCGGCTGTCCTGAAGACCTGCCGGAAGGTATCTGAGACTTCTGTATATACCTGTCCGGGCGGGGAGTAGTTCTCCGATTCCGGTGGTTCGGAGTCTGCGAAGAAGAATATTTTTCCATCCGGCCTCTGCCCTGTCAGATAGACGAAACGGATCCCGGGGTTCGCCAGGCGTGTCTGGATGAGGTCCACCTTCAGGAGATGATAGTCCTGCGAGTTCAGGTCTGCTTCTGAACCGGTCAACGCCGCCACGTTTTCGATTCTGATGCCCGTTGCACCCAGCCGGGTTTCGGTGAGCAACTGCTGCCGCATTTGCCCGTCTTTTTCACCTACGGTCCACCAGGTGAACACAGCCCCCACGATAAAGATGAAAACCAGGGAAAGTGCCAGCCACCTGGGCAGGTTCCGGATCATCGTTCATTCCCCCAGGGAAACACGGTGAAGGTTTCCTCCGCATCAAAGAGCGGCGTGCAGGACACCAGACACGTCCTTCCCGGTATATCCACCCCGGTCTCTGCGGTTCGTGCATTCCGGTAAAGAGCCCTCGTTCCATCGGGCAGCCTTCCGGGGGGTGCGTGGCACCGTGTCCGTGGAAGACCTCCCCCGTACTTTATGCCAGGGAGTTCCGCCCCGGTTTTTCCCGTCAGGCGGCAGACGGTTTCCCGGTCCGGTTTTAACGCAACATACCGGTGGTCATGTGGTTTTTTGTGCATACCCGCTCACACCTCCTCCCTAGGGTCCCCGTTGCTGATCCATGGGATGATAGACAGGATTTGAGAACTTTGTTAAGGACTGGTGACTGCCTGAACAGGATAAAAAACCACGCCTTGCTCCCTTGCAGTTCCGTAAAGCTGTATCCAAAGATGATTAAGTTCTGATTGCTCTCGCTCTTTTTAATGATTCCTCAATCATCCTGCGGCACCCCCCCACTTCTCCCATGACGGGGGTCGGGTTATCATCGGGAACTGCGGGAACGGGGATCGTCAACTGCCCCGTTCACACTTCAGAACCATCGTGAACGGGAGCAGACGTTGTTTTAAGGGGAAAATTACCTTTCGTGGGGTAGTAAAGGATACAATGAGTTCGCCGCAACACCAACGAATACAGGGTCGTGTATTGGATTCAATCATTACAGGAAGAACAATGGGGGGGTTTGGATTTCCACGGGTCACATCGGGTTGGCATGCGGATGGTGAATGCGAAGAGGGGTTATGACCACCTTACGGGGATCTTCACCTTTTGCACACGGTCAATTTTGACCATAAATCCTCATAAAAATACACACCAAACAGGGTGTATTATTTAAAAAATCCCCCCGGGAGTTGTTCCCGGTGAACCGGAGAACGCATTCCGGAAGCAGATCCTGAAGGTTAGACGGGATATAAGAGTCCAGCCACCATCAAAGCAAAAAGTAATTATTCATTCGCATATATCTTTTTACAGAGGAGCCCGTACCTTTTTATGGCAGCAGCCGGAACCCGCTGGATACAGGATCATCCCCGGCTCATTCCCGCCCTCATCACCGGTATTCTGGCAGCGGCCTTCGTCGTCCATTATCTCCTTCTCCAGATGCGGCAGACGCTCATCTTTGACACCCTGTTCTATTTCCCCATCATCCTTATCGCGTATTATTATCCCCGCCGCGGCCTCTTTTTTGCGTTCATCATTGCCTGTGCCTACATGGTGATGGTATGGGTACAGCTCCCCCAGTCCACCGAGACGGTCATCACGAGTCTCGAGCATGCAGGGCTGTTCATCATCATCGGGTATGTCGTCTCGTACCTCAGTATCCATTCTCCCCACGAACTCGCCATCTATAAACGGCTTGCCGGTGTCGTAGAACCTTCACGGATGCGGGTCACCGTCATCCCGGCCTTCATTGCCATGCTCTCAGCGATCATCATCTTTTTGAATTTTCTCGTCCTCCAGGCAAGTGATTCGGTCATCTTCGACCCGCTCTTTTATTTTCCCATCATCATTACCGCATATTTCTATCCACGGAAGGGCGTCTTTTTTTCCGCGGGGATCTCGTTTGTGTACCTTGTTCTGGTCATGGTGGTGCCCAACCAGTCCGCCGATATCGTGATCACTGCCTGCGGGCATGCAGGTATTTTCATCATCATCGGGTTTGTGGTATCCTATCTCAGCATCCGCTTCTCAAAGGAACATGCGATCCATAAACGGCTTGCCGATATCGTGGAATCCACGAGCGATGCGATCATCGGAAAGACCATCGATGGCCTGATCACCGACTGGAACAAGGGTGCAGACCGGCTGTTCGGGTACAGTGCACCTGATATCATGGGGAAACCCATCACCCTGCTCTTCCCCGCGGACCGGCAGGAGGACAACAGAAAAAAAAAAAAAAAAATTTCACAGGGGGAACACATCCCGCTGTACGAGACCGAACTGACAAGAAAAGATCAGGGGAGGATCCAGGTCTCCCTCTCCATTTCCCCGATAAAAAATGCCCATGATGTGATCATCGGGGCGTCGGTCATTGCCCATGATATTACCGAACGCAAACAGATGGAATACGCTTTGGAGCAGGCAAACAAAAAACTCCAGCTCCTCAACAGCATCACACGGCACGACATCAT
>JAPKXV010000228.1 GCA_026394635.1 Methanoregula sp.
AGCAGGCGGAAGTTGCACTGCATCAGGCAAACAAACAACTGAACCTGCTCTCTTCCATCACCCGGCACGATATCCTCAACCAGCTGCTGGCGCTCAAAGGATACCTCGACCTCTCGCATGAGGAGATTAACAATCCGGCGACCCTCATCGAGTACATAGAAAAAGAGGAGAAGGTAGCGAATACGATCGAGCACCAGATCAAATTCACGAAAGACTACCAGGAACTGGGTGCTGCAGCTCCCGCATGGCAGAACGTCAGTACAAGTATAAAAAGGGCGATCACCCTGCTGCCGATGCGGGATGTTTCTGTCGATGTTGACCGGACCGATCTGGAAGTATACGCTGACCCGCTTTTCGAGAAGGTGTTCTACAACCTGATCGACAACGCACTCAAATACGGGGGTGACCAGATGAAGACGATCCGGGTTTCTTCGAAGGAATCTGACACAAGCCTTACCATCATCTGCGAAGACGACGGTGTAGGAATCGCCGCAGAGGATAAAAAGCGGCTCTTCACTAAGGGGTTCGGGAAGAATTCAGGTCTGGGGTTATTCCTCTCACGAGAGATTCTCTCAATCACCGGTATCACTATTACCGAGAACGGTATACCGGGCAACGGCGCCCGGTTTGAGATTACGGTGCCGAAAGGGGGTTACCGGTTTACGGGAACCGAAGGAAATTAACCGGAAAAATGAATGGATGCCAGGATTAATCTGTCGCCGCACAAATAGCGGCGCCTTGCTGGACTTTCTATTCCCATCTAGGAAATTATAATATGCAATAGGCAAAATATGGCGTATTCATATTCTGGTGGAAATCTATCGGGAAGAAAAGAATTGGGATGCCTGTTGTTGTTATCACCCCCGCGTATTGATGAACGGAAGATTGGGACAAACATGAGTGAGCAGTTCATAGACCTGCAACAAAGAAGTGCAGGAAACAGGACAGAACGAAGATACGGGGTGGCATAACAATGGGAAGTGACAGGAACGATAAGGGCACTGGACAGGGAGTCGTTGAGCAGGTCTTCGTTTCAGAGAATATCTGGCGGGCACTTATCCTTATCAGCACCGCAGCAGTCCTTTTGTTTTCCGTCTACTGCCTTTCCCACGGGATTACGACAGTCTTCATGCATCTGTACTATTTTCCGATTGTCCTGCTTGCGTACCGGTACCGATACCGGGGCTTTGTGCTTGCCACGCTCCTTTCCATTGCGTATGTAATGCTCGTGTATATCTATGACTTTGGACAGCCGGATATTATCGCCGGGGCATGGTACCGGCTTATCGTTTTTGTCGGCATCGCAGCCATTGTTGCCTACCTGTCAGAGCAGCTGGCTTTGGCACCCATGTTCCAAAAAGAGTCGGCAAATACCATTAAAAAGATGTATCATGCTCTCCTTTCAGAGAATGTCTGGCGGGCACTCATCCTCGTCAGCTCAGCGGCAGTCATCCTCTTTTCCATCTATTGCCTTTCCCAAGGGATTACGATCATCTTCATGCATTTGTATTATTTCCCAATCGTGCTGCTTGCGTACCGGTACCGGTACCGGGGCCTTGTACTTTCCACGCTCCTTTCACTTGTCTATGTCGGACTCGTCGTTTATTTCCACCCTGAACAGGATGAGGTCATCGGTGCGCTCTGCCGTTTTGCAGTTTTTGTCGGCATCGCTGCCGTTGTTGCCTACCTGTCAGAGCGGCTGGCTGTTGTCCATCTGTCGCAAAAAGAACGATTAGAGACGATCCAAAACCTACAGCAGTTTCAGGAAAGCGTTATCGCCAACGCCCATATCTGGATTACGGTTCTTGACCCGGATGGGACAATCATTGTTTGGAACACTGCAGCGGAAACGATAAGCGGGTACAAACAGGGGGAGGTTCAGGGAAAGAGGACAATATGGGGGAACCTGTACCCGGATAAAGCGTACCGGCAGAAGGTGACCCGCGAGATCCATCGGATTATCAAACAGGAAACGTATCTGGAAAACTTCGAAACTGAAATCCGCTGCGCGGATGGGACACAAAAAACAATTGTCTGGAACACGCGGGGTATTCGTAACGAAGACGGCTCCATTCGGAGTTATATTGCGATTGGGCGGGACATCACCGAGCATAAGAAGGTGGAAGGAGCGCTTCAGCTCACGAATGCCATACTCACTTCCCAGACAGAAGCTGCGATCGATGGGATCCTTGTTGTCGATGAGGCAGGGAAGATCATCAGTTACAATCACCGGTTCATCGAGATCTGGGAGATTCCTCCCGACGTGATCGCATCCCGATCGGATGAACGTGCCCTCCAGTCAGTACTCGATAAACTTGTCGATCCGGAAGAATTCCTCGCCCGTGTCAGGTATCTCTATACGCACAGGGAGGAGAAGAGCAAAGAAGAGATCCGGCTCAACGATGAACGGATTCTTGACCGGTACTCCGCACCGATGATCGGGAGCGATGGCAGGTATTACGGGCGGGTCTGGTACTTCCATGATATTTCTGACAGGAAAAAAGCAGAGCAGGAAATCGCGAGGACCGCCCGGGAATGGGAGACCACCTTCAACGCCACCTCGGACGGCATCTGCTTGATCGACGCCGACCAGAATCTCATACGCTGCAACAACCGGATGGGCGAGATACTGGGCGGGATGAAACAGGAGGATTTGGCAGGTAAACCCTGCTGGGCAGTCGTCCATAAAACAACGGGGCCAATTCCGGAATGTCCCTTTGTTTCAGCAAAAAAGACGCTCAAACGCACACGGATAGAAATACCTGCCGGTGATCTCTGGTTCGAAGTCACCGCAGATCCGATCTTCAACAGTTCCGGCACGTTTACCGGTGCAGTCCACATCATGCGGGACATCACCGAGCGCAAACATGCGGAGGCTGCATTACTGGAGAGTGAAGAGAAGTACCGCATGCTCTTTGAAAATATGCAGGATGGGTTTGCCTATTGCCGGATGATCTTCGACAGCGCGGGTCATCCTGAAGACTTCATCTACCTCAATGTCAATTCTGCATTTGACCGGATTACCGGCACAAAAACCGTCACTATGAAACGGGTTAC
>JAPKXV010000301.1:0-3253 GCA_026394635.1 Methanoregula sp.
GTTTGATGTAACCTTATAACCTGGCTATCAGATTATGGGGGACGCAATAGCGGCGGGGGCGAAGGTATCAGCCGAAGCCCCCAGGAGCGTTATAAAATATTTTCTCAAGCATTTCTACGGAGCCAATGTTACATTCATTGATGAATTGTAACGTATCCCGCTATTTTTTTGTTTTAACCCAAATCTGCCGTTAAGAAAATTTATTAAGCCGGTCACAGGATACTGCACTATTGACAAGGGGGGTTTTGCCATGACAGAACCGTGGTGCAAGGGAATTTCTCTTCAAAAAGAAAAAAAGATCAAGAGAGCACTTGAATCCACATGCGAACTCTGCCGGGAGTACACACCCCTTTCTCTGCTCGAGCTGCACGGTATATTACCGGAACCGAAGGTAAAAAATCCGCATCCGAAGGAACGCGAGCAGAATATCCTTGTCGTCTGTCCGCCCTGCCACCATCTTATTCATGAAGAACCGGTACCGGTAAAAAAACTAAAGGTGCTGATCACCCGGCGCCTTTTTACCGTACGACAGGAAATTCTTCGGGCTCTTGGGTATGTTCCAAAGCCCTATTTACCTCCTGACGATATCGACCTTTCCCATGTCGTTGACGATAACCTGAGATCCTCTTCATGAGGGTACTTCAGATGATAGAGATCCTTTGTGAAAACCGGTTACCCGATAGTAAAACAGATCGTAGAGATTTTTTTTTTAGGAAATGTCGGGAGAGTTGTGGATCCCGCACCCTGATCCGCCATGCTTTTCATGGTACCGCTGGTGGTACTCCTCCGCCCGCCAGAATACCTGTGCCGGTGTGATCTCCGTGATAACCGGGCGACGGAACCTGCCGGAACGGTTGGCCTGCTCCCTTAATTTCTCCGCCGCCACCTTCTGGTCAGGGTTATGGTAAAAGATGGCGGAGCGGTACTGGCTCCCGATATCGACTCCCTGCCGGCCGGGTGTCGTGGGGTCATGGATGTTCCAGAAAATAACCAGCAATTGTTCATACGATACCTTCCCGGGATCGAACGCTACCTGCACGACCTCGGCATGCCCGGTTGAACCGGTGCAGACATCGTGGTATGCCGGGTGGTCGGGCGCGCCACCCATATACCCGACCGCTGTACCGGTGACACCCGGCACCCTGCGGAACGCAGCTTCGACACCCCAGAAACATCCCGCACCAAACGTTGCCTTCTGGATCGGGTGGGGAGCGGGTGGCATTGATGACATTGCAGGAACCTCTCCTGACCATGGAACGTGCAGCATCGTAAAGCTCGTGGTGGTGACAGAAATCCGGTGTAATTCCGACAGGGACACTACCTATTTGACAGGGCAGCACCAAGATCGTACCCGATGGCAGACGAGCCGGTCTTCAGGTACAAGCAGTGTTTGATTGTAAGAAACGATGTGAAGATGAGCTGCGGCAAGAAGTGCGCACAGGCAGCACACGCGTCAATAGGTGCGTATGAGCATGCCGACAAAAACCTCAAGAAGGCGTGGTATGCCGAAGGGCAGAAGAAGGTGGTGCTCAAGGCAAACGATGAACGCACCCTCCACGAGCTGAAAGTGATCGCAGAACGCGTGGGTATCGCATCTTCCCTTATCCAGGACTCCGGGATGACCGAGATCCCCCCGGGCACAATCACCGCACTCGGCCTGGGCCCGGCAAAGGCAGAAGATCTGGATAAGATCACCGGTAACCTTTCGCTGTTATGATCCGGAGCCCGTATCCCCTTGAACAGGACCTCGGCATGCGCTGGTACGCAAGCGATGCCGATGGGATTGGGGGGAAGCTTCGCTCATCGGCGGAAGATTTTATCGTCGGGGAGATCCCGGTTACGTCGGGTTCCGGCACCGGCCCCTACCTCATCTGCCGGCTCACCAAGAAGAACTGGGAACACCAGCATGCAATAAAGGAGATTGCAAAACGCCTAGGGATCAGCCACCGCAGGATCGGCTGGGCGGGCACCAAGGACCGGCGGGCAATCACGACACAGCTCATCTCGATCTACAAGGTGGAGCTCGAAGCGGTTGAGAATGTGCGGCTCAGGGATATCACCCTTGAGATCGTCGGCCACCAGAACACCCAGCTCTCGCTTGGCGATCTTCTGAGGAACGAGTTTGATATTGTTATCCGGGAGTGCACGAGCGCCGGCCTGAAAGAAAGAGTGCAGGAGATCACTGCAGATCTGGCACAGGGCGTCCCGAACTATTATGGTCTCCAGCGGTTCGGGGGCATCCGCCCGGTCACTCACCGGGTGGGTGAGTGCATCCTTTCCGGTGATTACGAGGGAGCTGTTCTCACGTACATCGGACAGGCGTTTCCCTTAGAACCCGAGAAGATCAGGATGGTCCGCACCGCATTCTTACAGACCCGTGACCCGCAGGTCGCTCTCCGGGAACTGCCCGTCCCGATGGGGTATGAGCGGGCGATGCTCCAGCACCTCCATAACCATTCCGGGGATTATGCCGGTGCTCTTTTTGAGCTCCCCCCAAAACTCCTCTCGATGTTTGTTTCAGCGTTCCAGTCGTACCTGTTCAACGAGGCACTGAGCCAGAGGATCACGCAGGGATATTCCCTTACGGAACCCCGTGCCGGGGACCGGCTTCTCTTTTTAAACAAAAAAGAGGATGTTGTAAATGCCAGAAATGTAAAAACCGCCCTGCAGCACATCAGCCGCGGCCGTTGCAGCATTGCAATCTTTATGCCGGGAAAAGAGGAGTTCCATCCGGTATCTGAGGACGAGCAGTACATTGCCGGGCTCATGGGTGAACGGGGTATCGGGGCAGAACAATTCCGGCAGGCTTCCGTGTTTGTAAAAACCCGGTTCGATGGAGCCCTGCGCCCCATTGCCCTCCGGACGGAGATCCACTCCAGTACAGAAGATACCCGTGTCCGTTTGCAGTTCACCCTGCCGCCCGGGCACTATGCAACCACTGTTGCCCGTGAATTCATGAAGGCGGATCCGCTGCAGATGATCTAAATGAGCGATCCGCGTCCGGCGAGCGCTTTTGCACCGTCAATCGCGTCGTTTAAGTTTCCGATCTCGTCCACGATATTGATCTTGACTGCATCGGCACCGCGGATCACCCTGCCGTCCTCGATATCGGCACGGGCGATCTGCCGCTGCACCAGCACATCGCTGATGAACTCCTCAAAGCTCGCATCAACAATTCCCTGTGCATAGGAGAACTCATCCTCGGTTAACGGCCGCGAAGACGAGCCCATGTCCTTTTTGGTCCCCGATTTAA
>JAPKXV010000301.1:3302-10898 GCA_026394635.1 Methanoregula sp.
TTAATGATGCTGACATTATATCCTTCATTGTTCATCCACCGGGAAATATCAGGGAATGTCCACATCACGCCAATCCCTGCGGTGAACGTATCGGGGTCTGCATAGATTTTGTCGGCATGGGCGCTCACGTAGTACGCGGCGGAGGTTGCCATATCGCCCATCGAGACCACGACCGGCTTCTTTGATTTTGCATAATCGAGGTCACGGATGATCTCCTGCGCTGCAGCAGGAGTCCCCCCGGGGCTGTTCACCCGGAGGACGATCGCCTCTACCATCGGGTCATCTGCCGCATCCCGCAGTTCCTTACCCACCTGTTCACTCGCGGAAAAGTCTTCTCCTGACACCTCGCCCGTGACAAGGGTCCCTTCCATCCTGACCACGGAGACTCCTCCCTCGCCAGAGGAGGAGAGGATGAATATTGCGATAATGAAACCGACCACGAGGATGATCGCAAGCAGGACGATCAGGATCCATGTCGTTGCAGAAGACCGTGGTGCCGGTGCACCACCGAGGTCCGTAGTAAGTGCCATGAATTATCCTTCGTGGTACAGCACATCGTACTCTGAGACGAGGTTGGTGCCGCACATGTAATGGTTCTTGAGCAATAACCGGATCATCTCGTCCTCTGAGTTGATGTGCATCCCGCCAACAAGTGAAGGGGTGTCTGAACCGCCGACAATAAAGGGGAGGTGAATGAGACGGATCTCATCGACAAGCTGGTGATGGAGCATATGCCAGTTCAGCGTCGGGCCGCCTTCAATCATGAGCTTATTGACATGGAATTTTTCTTTCAGGACTTTCATGAGGAGCGGGAGTTCGACATGGTGCTTTCCGGCGACTGCCACATGGACGCCTTTGCTTTTTATCGCCGCCACACGATCTGCAGGCGCCTGTTCACAGACAGCGATCACGCTCGGGGCATCGGGTCCGAGCACATTAGCATCCAGCGGGATGTCTGCCATGCTGCAGGGGATCACACGCAGCGGGCTTTTTCCGGGGACGAGCCGGACGGTCAGGAAGGAGTTGTCAATCCGGATCGTGTTTGCGCCGACCATGATCGCATCATATGCTGCACGGGTCTCATGGAGAAGAATCTCGGTCTCGTGCGCCATATACTTCATCAGGATCTTACTGGACGCTCCTTTCTTGAGTGTCAGTTTGCCGTCAGCGGTAATCTCTGACATCATCAGGACATGCGGACGGTTGGTTGTATCGGGCATTTCCACTCCACTCTTTTCTATCATTGGTCAGGGCATATAAAGAAGGTGACGATGGACGGATTGGTGCGGTTTTTTCAGTCAGGATCCGTCTTTAATCCGGGCAACAATTTTTATGAGCCGCAAACCCATGAACTGAGCTATGAATATTACTGCATACCGGTCCCGGTTCATCAGGTACCTCGAGCCGGTTGCAGACATTTTTGTGAAGATTGGGATCACCCCCAACCAGATCTCGCTTCTTGCACTCCTGTCAGGTATTTTGTGCGCCGCTCTTTTCTATAACCGCGAATTTGTTTCAGGCAGCCTCGCACTCTTTGCATCAGCGGTGTTTGACCTTGTTGACGGGAGCGTCGCCCGAAAGACCGGCGCACATACCGATTTTGGTGCGGTCTTTGACTGGATCGTCGACAAGTACGTGGACGCCCTCGCCCTGCTCGGTGTCGGGCTCTCGGGTATTGCTATCGTGAGCCGCTTTGCGCCCGTATCCCCTGTGGCCGACTATGCGGTTGTCGCGTTTGCAATTATCGGATCGCTCATGAACACCTTCATCAAACCCGTTGTGTATGCTGAGATCGGGTACCGGGGAAAGGTAGAAGGCAAAATTGACGACCCGCTCGAAGGTGTCGGGTTTTTTGGCAGGCCGGAAACCCTTCTCGTGTTAATCCTTGGTGGAGTAACCGGTTATATCTGGATATCCGTCATCATCATCGCAGTCTGCACAAACATGTCGGCAGTCCAGCGGATTATTTACCTCTATAAAACATTACCCTGACTTCCCGGTAATACAGCTGGTACAGGTCGTCAGCGAAGTTACCAAGCTCCGGGATGACCCGGAACAACCCGTACGCGATGGCGACCAGCAGGACGAGCGCGAGCAGTTCGGCGATCACGTTGTGCGCCCAGAAAAAACTCTCGTACCCGAACTCGCCGTTGCCTGCAATCTCCGTATAATACGGGAACCACTGTCCGGTATATGCCATGATCACAAAGACGTTACGGAGCAGGTTCAGGATATAGATGGTCGGGCCGACAAGGAGGAAAGCAAGAACTTTCTGCCGCAGTGTGGTAGAGACAGCGGCCGCAACCCCCAGCATGATCGCGATACTCTGGATACCCGTGCAGGCAAGGATGATCTCCACACGCAGGTTGTTTTCCGATATAATGTTCCAGTCGGTGAGCGTAACCGTATGCCCGAGCGTGTCAAGGATGAAGGCTACCTCGCCGACAACGATACCAATCAGCCAGTTTCCGAGCGCCGGGATATATTCAAACGGGGCATAGATCAAAAATGCGACAGCTGCAGCCTTTGACAGGCTGATGACACGGGGATCATCACGGAGCAGGTTTTTAACAGTGATATATAAAAACGGCACCGAGAGCGCTGCTATGACGGGGTACATGAAATTATTTTCAGAGAAATATTCAGGAAGGTTAAAAAACAGCGATAAAACGATAAAAGTCCAGCCGATGATCGCAGGGTATTTCCTGAACCGACCGGGTATCAGGAATGCCAGGAAACCGATGCATGAGATCAGCACCAGATACTCGATCATTACAGACATATTCTCGTCATACCAAAAAAAGGATTCTCAATGGGCGGTGATAATTGGATCAGATTAACTCGGCGCAGCCTGCGTCGTGGGATAATCCACAGGTTCATCTCCTTTAAGAGCGCATGATTGTAGCGATGTTCTGCCCTGAATGTAAAACCATGCTGATCTCTTCGGGGGGTCAGCTCAAGTGCAGGAAATGTGGTTATATCAGGAAGATCGGCAGGGCTGACCAGATGGTAAAAAAGAGAGAGCGCACCGACAACGAGATCACCATTGTGGATGATGAGGATGAAAAAATCAGGACCATGCCCACCATCCAGATCCGGTGCCCGAAATGCGATAATAACCTCGCCTTCTGGTGGCTGCGCCAGCTCCGGGCCGCAGATGAGAGCGAGGTGCGGTTCTTCCGGTGCGTCGAATGCAGCCATACCTGGCGCCAATATGATTGAACGACAATCCTGTTTTTTATTGACGGTTATTGTTCAGCAAAAGCCAGCGTAGGTAAAAACAATGTGATTATATAGAGATTCCGTAAATAGTTAATACAAAAGGAGTGGATGAAACCATGAATGCAGAGGCGTTTAAAAAGATTATTTCGATGGCGATCGACCGCGAAGTCGAGGCCTACACTTTCTACAAGACCGTTGCCGACAAGGTAAAGGATGCAAACTTAAAGAAAATCTTTGCCGAGCTTGCCGGGGAGGAAAAGAAGCACCGCGAGTTCCTTCAGAACTTCCTCGCAAAGGAAGGAAAGTCCTTAAAATTTGATACAGCAAAGGACTACAAGGTCGGCGATGCCCTGCCCTCGCCCCCGATCACTCCGGACCTGAAGCCGCTCGAGGGGCTTGTCCTTGCAATCAAGAAGGAACTCGAGGCGATGCAGATGTACAGCCAGCTCGCGGCAGCCAGCCCTGATGCCCAGCAGCAGATGCTCTTTACCGGTCTTGCCAACATGGAGAGGACCCACAAGGCCCGGCTGGAAGACATCTACACCAACATGGCATTCCCCGAAGTATGGTAACTCCCTAATTGTTGCCGTGCCAACCTGTCTGGTGTGCAGTCAATTTTTTTCTTTTTTTTCATTTTCACGAATCAACCAATCCGGATTGCTCTTCCTCCCCGATATCAGGGTTGCCGGATCCATGATTTGGTCCTCTATCGGGGAAGAGAGATGGGATCGTCCCCCCCACATCACGACCCTGGATACAGGCCACTAACAATACCCAATTTTTTAAATACTGTTCTGTGGCATTTATAAACATGAAGGTCAGACCAGAAGATTCCCTCAAGATTGAAAACATCGTTGCCTCTGCCAAGGTGACCGATTATCTGGATCTCCCGGAAATCGCATCAAAGATCAAGGATGCTGAATACAACAAGAAACGCTTCCCGGGCGTTGTCCTGCGGATGCAGAACCCCAAGATCGCTGCACTTGTTTTTGGTTCCGGAAAAGTAGTGCTCACCGGGGCAAAGAGCATCGAGAGCCTGAGTAAGGGGCTCAATATCCTGGGAAAACAGCTGCGTGACTTAAAGATCGACATTCCGAAAAAACTCACGTACAAGATCCAGAATATTGTCACATCCGCGGACCTTGCAACCGCGATCAACTTAAACAAGATTGCAGTCGGGTTCAACCTTGACCGGATCGAGTACGAACCCGAACAGTTCCCGGGCCTTGTGTACCGGCTCGAGAACCCCAAGGTGGTTGTCCTTCTCTTCGGGTCCGGCAAACTGATCATCACCGGGGGCAAGGAGCCGGAGGATGCAAAGAAAGCGGTCATCAAGATCGTCTCCGACCTGCGCAGCCTGGGCCTGATGTGACCCTCATCTTTATCCTGTTTTTTGTTCACTGGTGCAAACCATCAGATATATATAAGTTCTAATTTTTTACCGCTCTCATCAGAATTGTTATATTTAAATTATTTGCTCATTGATTAACAATAACATAGTATTTATATCATTTATTAGATATGGATATCTGGAAATTATAAAAAAATATTCCGGATGTGACGTATGCGACAGGAAAATGTGATGTTTTTCACGGAAAAAGAAGAAGAGTTTGCAAATCTCCTCATCGAGATCGGCACCAAGAGAAATGTAGCCAAAGTGCTCGTGTTTCTTGCAAACACGCCGGAGGCAACCTCCCGCGCCATTGAGCGGGGCACCGATCTCCGCCAGCCTGAAGTCAGCATTGCGATGCGGTACCTGATGGAACATGCATGGATCACGAGCAGGGAGAGCAAGGCAGAGAGCAAGGGGAGACCAGTCAAGATCTACGAGCTTGCAAAACCCATCAACGACATCATGGACAGCATCGAGAAAGAGAAGAAGAAAGAGGCCAACCACCAGCTCCAGCTCATCCAGAAATTACGGAACTATATCAGCTGATCCTTTTTAGGATCCTGCACTTTTTTTCATCCCCGACAATTACGTTTGTTTTTCCGGTAAATCCGGTGAAGAGCCCGCTTTCGATGACACCGGGGATTCCTGCGATGGCTGCTTCCAGTTCTTCCGGGTTATTGATCACCGTAAAGGTGCAGTCAATTTCAAAATTCCCATTGTCGGTTATCACCGGCCCATCCTTTTTTAATCCTTCGCGCACGACCGGCTTGCCCCCCATCGTTTTCAGGTGTGCCATGACCGGAGAGAGAGCGAACGGCAGGACTTCGACGGGGACTGGGGCATTAAGGCAGGGAGCCAGTTTTGAATTATCGACAACAACAACAAACTGCTGTGCAGCGGCGGCCACGCACTTCTCCCGTGTCTGGGCAGCACCCCGCCCCTTGATGAGCCGGAATCGGGGATCGACCTGGTCGGCGCCATCGATCGCAAGGTTAAGCACAGGATGCTCGTCAAGCGTCGTGAGCGGGATACCGTATTCACGCGCCCGTATGGCAGTCTGGTACGATGTGGGGACGCCCCCGATCTCAAGACCGGCCGAAATTCGTTCCTGCAAACGCTCCATAGCAAAAAAGACCGTTGAGCCCGTGCCAAGGCCGATAACCATGCCGTTTTTCACAAGGTCTGCGGCTTTATATCCTGCAGCGCGTTTTCCCGCGTGTACTGCCTGCTTTTCCATCAATCTGAGAGATATCGGTGCATGAATAATTAAGCGTGGTGTTAGGATGGGGGAAAAGAACACAGGAATGAACGGGGACCGGGTAAATAAAAACAGGGGTTATGGGGAGAGGAGCATTGATTGAACTTCATCACATGCAGAAAACGCCGTGCAGTCAAGGGTGATCGGCGTGACCGAGATATTTCCTTTCCTGATTGCATGCACGTCCGTGCCCTCTTCAGCATCGTCAATGAGCGGCCCGTTGATCCAGTAATACGGGCGCCCGCGGGGATCAAGGCGCTGTTCAACGCCGGTCCTGAACAATTTGTGTGCAAGGCGCGTGATCTCATAACCGCCTTTGATGGTTGAGGGAATGTTCACGTTGATCACATCCGCATTGCGGGGAAAGCCCTCCTTGAGGATGCGCGACACGACATCACGGATGACCTTTTTTCCCGGTTCAAAACTCTGGCTGTGGTGCCGGGGATCATCAAACTTGTCTCCCTGGTCCTCGACCTGGAGCGAGAACGCTATTCCTTTCGTGCCCTGGTTGGACGCTTCCAGAGCTGCACCGACCGTACCGGAAGTCATGATCGATTCGAATGAAAGGTTCTCCCCGATATTCACCCCGCTCACCACCAGCGTCGGCTTGAGATTTAACGCGTAGAGGCCGATGATGACTGCATCCGTAGGTTTTCCCGCGACCGCATATGCCGGGTTCCCGTTGATCATCACCTTGTTTGCCCGTATCGGTTCGAAGATGGATATTGACCTGCCGACCGCGCTCTGCTGGGTCGCCGGCGCAACGACGGTCACGTCAGCAATGCCAGACAGCGCCTCGTACGCCGCCCAGATGCCCACCGAGCTGACGCCGTCATCGTTGGTCAGCAGGATCGAATGCTTCATGCACATCCTCTTTGCACTCGCCCCACAAATAGCTCACCGATCCGTCAGTCTCATCACCCTGCGTGTGCTACAGATCAGGGATGAAAGCCCTGCTTGCCGAATACACGGTGTCGCGCGACCCCTCCCTTGCCCCGGAGGGTGCGGCGATACTTTCTGTCCTTTCACAAAGTTTTGTCCGGTGTGGGTATGAGGTCGTCAGCCCCGGGGCCGTGAATTTCGGGGATGAGATCGGTCGCCTCGCGCCGTCCTGCGATGTTGGGCTGGTCATCGCACCCGACCACCTCCTCTCCCGGTATACAATGATCCTTGAACAGCACACCCACAACATCGGGTGCGGCAGCATGAGTGCCGCAGTCTGCGCAAACAAGGTGCACACGGCAAAGATCCTGAGAAGTCATGGCATACCGGTGCCCGACGAAATGAACGTGGGAAGGCGCGTGGTCAAACCGGTGACCGGGTGCGGGGCAAGGGGAGTCCGGCTCACTGAAGAACCCGCCGGGCCGGATGAGTTCGGCCAGCGTTATATTGACGGCGAACACCTTTCCGTAAGCCTTGTCGGGAGCAGGGTGGTGGGGGACGCCTGCATGTATTTCTCGGGTGCGCCGCTGCTCGTGCTCGCATTAAACCGGCAGGATGTAAAAGTCGGCAATGACGGTGCATTCCATTACCTCGGCGGTGAAACTCCAGTCGGACACCCGAGGGGGGCGGAGATCCTCGACCTGGCAAAAAAAACCGTTGAAGTCCTCGGCTGCCAGGGCTACTGCGGGGTAGATGTTGTCGTGGCAGACCGGGTATATGTGGTGGATGTCAATGCCCGCATCACCACGAGCCTTGTGGGGATTGCTGCGTGCATGAAAGA
>JAPKXV010000105.1 GCA_026394635.1 Methanoregula sp.
CACTTCGCTTGCCCTTATCAAAAAGACGTTAGAAGGCGAACGCTGGGAGAGCGTTAAGATCCCCCTCTTTGCTGCTGATGGGATGATCCATACGGTACTGTGGAACTCGGCAAATATCCTGACTGCCGATGCGGAACTCGTATCCACCATTGCACAGGGTGTTGATATCACCCAGAACGAACGGGCGGAAGAGGCGATGACGGAGAGTGAAAACAGATACCGCAGTGTTGTGGAAGACCAGACCGAGTTCATCTGCCGGTTTACCCCGGACGGCACGCTCACGTTTGTCAACGATGCATATTGCCGCTATTTTGATTTGAAACCGGAGGAGCGTATCGGGAAACGGCACTCTGTGGTACTTCCTCCGGATGATGCAAGCCTGATGAAAAAACACATCCAATCACTTACATTAGAAAACTTTGTTGGGTTCATTGAACACCGGATCATCATACCCTCCGGTGAAGTCCGGTGGCATCGCTGGAGTGACCGGGCAATCTTTGACAATGACGGTCATGTGGTTGAATACCAGTCGGTCGGTAGGGACATCACCGAGCGCAAGAACAGGGAAAGGGAGATCGAAAATCTGAAGAAACAGACCGAATTCATCCTTGGCGCAACAAGAACTGGCCTCGACATCATAGACTCGCAGTTTAACCTCCGGTACATCGATCCAGCGTGGCAGAAGATCTACGGGAATCCGGTAGGCCGCAAGTGCCATAAGTATTTCATGGACCGCGATACGCCTTGTGCCGGGTGTGGGATATCGGAGGCGCTCGAGACCAAATCCATTTGGGTCACTGAGGAACGGCTGCCAAAGGAGGGCAACAGGCCCATTCAGGTCACGACCATACCATTTCAAGCCGACGATGGTGAATGGCTGGTCGCCGAAGTGAATGTCGATATAACCGAGCGCAAGAAGGCTGAAGAGACGATACAGCACGCCCTTGCAGAAAAGGAAGTTCTCCTGCGGGAGATCCACCACCGGGTGAAGAACCACCTTGCCGGGATCATCTCGTTAATCGACCTCCAGATCGGCTCGCTCACCGATCCGGTCATGATCTCCCAGTTTAATGACCTGGCGACCCGGATACGGAGCATGGCGCTTATCCATGAATCGCTCTCCATAACAAAAGATCTCGCACGGATCAATGTTGCCAGCTACACGGAAAACCTGACCCGAAACCTGTTCCAGATGTACGGTAAGGCGACGAATATCCGGTGCAGGATCGAGATGGGGGATATCGTGATACCCATCGAAACCGCCACCCCCTGCGGGCTGGTCATGAGCGAGATCGTCACCAACTCGTTAAAATATGCCTTCCCGGACACCTTCTCCTGCAAAGAAATCCGCGGGGAGCCCTGCACGATTGCACTCACCCTGCATCGCGAGGGCAATGACTATCTCCTCAGAATTGCAGATAACGGCATTGGCATACCAGAAGGGATCGATGTCACCATGTCCGGCTCGCTCGGGCTGTACCTGATCAGGTTCATTGTGCAGCACCAGCTGAGGGGGAGTCGTGAGATCAGCACCATGAACGGGACCCGTTATATGATCCGGTTCCCGGAGCCGGCAGCCAGGGAGCGAAATACCGATGAATAAGTGCACCATCCTCGTCGTTGAAGACGAAGCCCTCATTGCAGCAAGCCTCGTCAATACCCTCTCCTCGCTTGGCTATACGGTTCACGAACCGGTCGCCACCGGGGAGGACGCAATCCGTGCGGTAAAAACCGACCAACCCGATCTTGTGCTCATGGATATCGAGCTGATCGGGAAAATGAACGGGATTGTTGCCGCAGAGAAGATCCGGGCAATTGCCGACATCCCTATCGTGTACCTTACCGCTTACACGGATGACCTGCGCCTGAAGCAGGCACAGCTCACAGAACCGTACGGCTATATCGTAAAACCCGCCCATAGCCGTGAACTCAATGCCACCATCGAGATGGCGCTGTACAAACATGCGATCGACCGGAAACTCAAAGAGAGCGAAGAAAAGTACCGCACCGTTTTTGAGAATACCGGCACCGCGATGGTCATTCTGGAAGAGAGCAACATTATCAGCCTCGCCAAAAGAAAATACAAAAAACTCTCCGGTTTTTCCAAAGACGATATCGAGGGAAAG
>JAPKXV010000164.1 GCA_026394635.1 Methanoregula sp.
CCAATGATCATCATCAACCCTTCATACGGTGCAATCGAGAGATCCATGCCAGTGTACGCTCCGTGTGGGTGTATTATCTGATCGTGCGGTGACACGTTAATGCTTTCAGATCAAGAGGTGGGCGGAGCACGCCCTGCTCGGTGATGACGGCGGTGACCAGTTCCTTGGGCGTCGCGTCAAATGCAGGATTTTTCACCTGCACCCCTTCCGGGACGGTAGTGCGTGTCCCGCAGCGGGCAACTTCGTCCCGCGAACGTTCTTCAATTTCCACCTCTTTTTCCGAGTGGGAAGGATCAAATGTCGCGAGGGGGGCTGCCACGTAAAACGGGATCACATGGTGCCGGGCGCATACCGCGTGCATGTATGTGCCGATCTTGTTGAAGACCGCATCCCCGGTAATCCGGTCCGCGCCGACAACCACCGCATCAATGGTACTGGTCCGCATCAGGTGTGCTGCCATGGAATCGGTGATCACGGTCACATCGATACCGTCCTGTGAAAGTTCCCATGCGGTCAGCCGGGCACCCTGGAGGAGCGGGCGGGTCTCGCAGGCAAGCACCTTCACATCCTTTCCCTGCTCAACTGCAGACCGTATCACGCCCAGTGCCGTGCCCCACGATGTGCAGGCAAGCGCCCCCGCGTTGCAGTGCGTAAGCACCGTGCACCGTTTGGGAAGCAGCGCCGCTCCAAATTCACCAATCGCATGGCAGCATGTCTCATCCTCCCGTGCTACTTCCTTTGCTTCAGCGAGTGCGACCTTTTTTGCTGCATCGATCGACTCCGCTTGTTCCAGAGCACACAGGACCCGGTTAACTCCCCACGACAGGTTGATCGCGGTCGGCCGTGTTGCAGCGAGGAGATCGCCATCTTTTTGTACGTCCGCACGGAATGCCGCAAGATCCTTTTTTTTGCACGTTGCCGCTGCGAGTGCAATGCCAAATGCCCCTGCAACACCAAGAGCCGGGGCCCCCCGGACTTCGAGCCGACGTATGGCAGTGGCGAGCCGTTGTACCGTCCGGCAAAGAACGACGATATAATGGCCGGGAAGCCGTGTCTGGTCGATATACCGGATACACGTGTGCGTATCGTCCCAGCCAATGGTTGCTCCGATCTTCACGCAGACCGCGTCCTTGTCGCATCAATGAAGGCACGCATTGCTGCAGACCCGGCGTGGGCAACAGTATCCGGGATATCTTTTGGGGCGATCGCGGTACCGGCAACATAGACGCCCGGCCTGATGGTGCCAACCGTGTCAACCGCATCGTTTACCGGTTTGATAAAGCCGGTGTCTTCAACCGAGATTCCAAGCCGTTGTGCAATGGCTGCAGTATCCCCGGCCGGCCCGATGCCGACCGACAGCACAACAAGGTCGGGGTGCAGGATTTCGACCTCCCCGTTCTCGGTATTTTCGATCTGAACAACCATCCCGTCTTTATCCGTGAGTACATCGGAGGGTATGCCGTGCAGGAACCGGACCCCCATCGATTTTGCCCGTTCAACGTATTCCTCGTATCCCTTGCCGTACGCACGGATGTCAATATAGCAGATGATGACCTCGGTCTCCGGGTGCTTTTCCTTGATCAGGATCGCATTCTTCACCGCCTGCATACAGCAGACGCACGAGCA
>JAPKXV010000461.1 GCA_026394635.1 Methanoregula sp.
CTCAATATACCTGCGCTCCTTAAAGCCGATATTGCGCTCCATCTGTTGATCATTCCTATGGTATCCGCGTATCTTTATGGGATATTCGATACTTAGTCTGGCTGGAATTATTGCCGGATATACCCGGACTCCATCACTGTTAATTTAAGAAATGATCACACGCTGCTTGGGTAAAAGCATTGTGAAAAGAGATTGGAGGATTACCGGATGAGGTACGTGACCGATATCGTAGCGCTTACCGTCACATCACCCGGCTGGATTGGAGTGGGTGCTGCAGATTTCATTGCGTTCCCGACCATATAATTGTCATAGAGGACCGGGGTGTACCCTCCACCGATATCCACATCCATGATATTGGTAATCCGGACACCCAGCGCAGATGCAACCGTATCAGCATCCGCACGGGCGCTGGCTACAGCTTTTTTCAATGCCTCGGTACGCAGGACCTGCGCCTGTTCGTCCGAGAGCATAAACTGGATGGAGCTTGCCTGGTTGATGCCATTTGCCACGGCAATGTCAATTACCTCGCCAGTCCTGCTTACGTCATGGAGAGTTACGGTGAGGGTATTGGTAACCCTGTACGTGCGGATCTTCTGTTCCTCTGGTGATTTGGAGTCGGCATAGACCGGGTAAATGCTGTACCCTGTAGTCTTGAGGGCATCTCTGGGGATCCCGGCTGCGACAAGGGCGTCGATCACCGTAGTCATACGGGCAGCATTCTCCTGCTGGGCAACCTTTACCTCCGGGTTCTCGATCTCGATCGCAAGGGAGACCTGCGCACGGTCAGGTGTGCCAATCACGGTGCCGCTCCCGCTCGCATGGATCACCCGTTCGGTGGACCCGTCAAGGGATAGAGCGGCTGCACTGCCGACTGCTGCCATGAAAACAAGGAGCAGGGCGGCGGAAATCAGAACAATTCTTCGCATCATGGTTATCGGGATATCGTTGAGGCGCGATGGGGTTAAAGATTGCTTTAGGTGCGAGAATTTTTGCACTGAACCATGGACAGCTACAGGAGGGGAAATGCAATTTTCGCCCTGATTTGCTGATGGTAGCGAACAGCCCCCATAAAGGTAAACACCGGGCGCTCTGGTGCACCCTACTTATTCCCGCATAAAATTACAATATCCCAGCGTGCCTATAGTACTAGCGATTGAGCATGGGAGCAACGATAACAGAGAAAATATTCTCAGGTAAATGCACCAGGGACATCCGGGCGGGCAGCGTCGTCATGGTGCCGGTCGATGCAGCGATGATCCATGACATCACCGGACCGCTTGCTATCCAGAAGTTTTACGAGATGGGCGGGACGCAGGTCTTTGATAAAAAACGGATCGTCATGCTCTTTGACCACCAGATACCTGCAGACTCGATCCCTGCGGCAGAAAACCATGTCTATATGCGGAAATTCGCACGCGAGCAGGGAATCCACAACTATGATATCAACGAGGGTGTCTGCCACCAGGTTGTCATCGAGAAGGGGCACGCAGCGCCCGGCGAGATCGTCGTGGGTGCTGATTCCCATACCTGCATGTATGGTGCGGCAGGGGCATTTGCCACGGGCATCGGTTCGACGGATATGGGTTTTGTCCTCAAGTTCGGGGCGCTCTATTTCAGGGTGCCTGATACTATTCTGGTGAATGTCCGGGGTAATTTTCCGGACCGCGTGGGTGCAAAGGATCTCATCCTCTCGATCGCCGCAGACATCGGGGCGGACGGTGCGACCTACAAGGCAATCGAGTTCGGCGGAGAGACCGTGCAACATCTCGATATGGCAGGGAGGATGACCTGCTGCAACATGGCGATCGAGATGGGAGCAAAAGCGGGCATCGTCCCTCCTGACGCCACAACATGGGACTATATCCGGCAGCGCAGGGCAGGCATCAGGCCGTTTGACCTCGCAAGCGATCCTGATGCAACATTTTCAGAAAAAAGGAATTATGATGTTTCCCGGCTCGAACCCCAGGTCGCAGTGCCCCACAATGTGGACCTTGGGGTGCCCGTGGGAAAAGTTGCCGGCACGCATATTGACCAGGTCTTTATCGGGTCTTGCACAAACGGGAGGTTTGAGGACTTTTCCGAGGCGGCAGAAGTGCTGGGCACACGATCGTTCTCCCCATCGGTGAGGGTCATCATCATCCCCGCATCGAAAGAAGAGTATCTCAAAACATTGCGGGCAGGACTGGTCGAGAGGTTTGTTACGGCCGGTGCTCTTGTGGAAGCACCCTGCTGTGGCCCGTGCATGGGCGGTGCATTCGGGCTTCTTGCGCCCGGAGAAGTCTCGCTCTCCACCTCGAACCGCAACTTCCGGGGAAGACAGGGGAGCACAGAAGGGAAAGTGTACCTCTGCTCACCGGCAACTGCGGCGGCAAGTGCGATCACCGGTGAGATCACCGATCCGCGGGAGGCCTGATGATGAGGATCTGGAAATTTGGCGATAAGTATACGGGACGATTTTTCACGGCTCGCTCAGGAGGGTGACGTTATTGTCGCCGGAAGGAACTTCGGGTGTGGCTCGTCGCGCGAACACGCCCCCCTCGCTCTCAAGGGAGCAGGAGTCCGGGTAGTCCTTGCAAAATCCTTTGCCCGCATCTTTTACCGGAACGCCATCAACGTTGGGCTGCTCCCCCGCGTCTGCCCCGACACCGACCAGATGAAAGACGGTCAGGAGATCACGGTCC
>JAPKXV010000076.1 GCA_026394635.1 Methanoregula sp.
AAAAAAAGGGGCGATTGTTGTTTTAGAATCCACGGTCTATCCCGGCGTATCAGAAGAGCTGATGGCACCGATCCTGGAAAAGGAATCCGGCATGAAATGCGGGAAGGACTTCTTTGTCGGCTATTCGCCTGAGCGGATCAATCCCGGTGACGAAGAACACTGCTTAAAAAACATCACCAAGATCGTTTCTGGTATGGACAAGAAGACAACCGATGACCTGTGCGAGCTCTATGCCTTCGTGACCAACGTGTACCGTGCCCCTGATATCAAAACTGCTGAGGCGGCAAAGGTGATCGAGAATATCCAGCGCGACCTCAATATCGCTTTGATGAACGAGCTCTCCATGATCTTTGCCCGGCTCGGGCTTGACACTGCCGAGGTGTTAAAAGCTGCCGGCACCAAGTGGAACTTCCACTCCTACAAGCCCGGTATGGTTGGCGGGCACTGCATCCCCGTCGACCCCTACTATCTTGTCAAGAAAGCCAAAGAAGTCGGGTACCGGGCGCAGGTGATCCTTGCCGGGCGCGCTATTAACGATTCGATGCCCCGGTATGTCGCCACCATGGCGGTCAAGGGCTTGAACAAAGTCGGCAAGACGACCAAAGGATCCAATGTCCTCATCATGGGGCTAACATACAAAGAGGATGTTCCCGATACCCGTGAGTCACCAGCTGAGAACATGGTGGAGGAACTCAAGGATTACGACCTCAATGTGTATGGTTACGACCCGCTTCTGACTTCTGCTGAGATCAAGCATTTCGGTGCGATTCCCCTGCCGCGTCTTGATAAAAAGATGGATGCGGTGATCATTGCGGTGGCGCATTCTTCGTTTAGGGAGATGTCACTTGCGGATATCCGGGGGTTGATGAATGGTGAGCCGGTGATCATTGATGTGCGGGGGATGGTGGATGGACGAGCGGCGGAGAAGGCTGGGGTGTATTATTGGAAGTTGTGAGAAATCCATTTCATCCGTCTTGTTCTGTTTTATTTAGTTATTTTCCGTTCTTAAGGTGTTGTCAGGGAGGGGCACCTAACAGGAAGTATTATTTAGTACACTTTAAAGTATTATACTTATGAGTACATTCATAAATCGCACCCGCGAGCTTGCCAACCTGCGGGAACGATATGAGAGCGGGAAAGCAGAATTTATTGTGCTATATGGACGAAGGAGGGTTGGAAAGAGTGAGCTCGTAGATCAGTTCCTTAGTTCGCACCACGGGATTCGTGTCCTTGCACGGGAGGAGTCAAAGAGTCTCCAGTTAAGGAAGCTGGCTGCGGACCTCAGCACCTTTTTCAAAGACCCTTTTCTCCAAAAGAACGGTTTTTCAGACTGGGACAGTGTCTTTCTGTACCTGCTTTCACATGCCGGAGAGAGGGTGGTGATCGCATTCGATGAATTTCCGTATATGGTAGCTGGCGACTCATCTCTCCCTTCTCTGCTGCAAGGCTACTGGGATGGCCAGCTCAAAGATACCGGGGTCTTTCTGATCCTGTCAGGTTCGAGTATCTCCATGATGGAGTCGATCACCATGGCATATAAGAGCCCCCTGTTCGGAAGAAGGACCGGGCAGATCCTTCTTCAACCTCTGCGGTTTATTCATATCCTTGATTATCTGCAGGACTTACAAAAATCAGTAGAGTTCTATGCAGTATTTGGCGGTACGCCTGCCTACATCATGGCTGCCGATCCCTCAAAGGATATCATGACCAATATTGCCCGTCAGGTAATGAGGGAGGACTCATTCCTGTTCCGGGATGTCGAGTTTGTGCTCCGGTCAGAACTCTTTGAGCCTCGCTATTATTTCTCTATCCTCTTCTCTCTTGCACAGGGAAACCACCGTATTGGTCTCATTTGTAACGATACCGGTTTATCTAAAAGCGTGGTGAATAAGTACCTTTCCGTCTTAATCGATCTCCACCTTGTACACAGAAGTATCCCGGTTACGGAAAGCACAAAGAGCCGGAAAGGTCTCTATTATATCTCGGACAACCTCTTTGATTTCTGGTTCCGGTTCATCAATCCTTACCGTGACACACTGGAACGTGGGAATACTGATATCCTCATGGAGCAGTATGTCAAGCCGCAGTTTCCCGGATATGTGGGAAAACATTTTGAGGCAATGGTAATGGACCTTTTTGAGTTGTATAACCAGCATTCTTGCCTCCCCTTCGTGTTTACCCGAATCGGGAGCTGGTGGCACCAGGGAGAGTAGATCGATATCGTTGCGCTGCGGGAGGATGAACAGAAGATCCTGTTTTGTGAGTGCAAATGGCAGGATGACGTGAATGGAGAACGGGTGTTTGCGGATCTAACGTCAAAAGCGGCAGGAGTGTCCTGGCATAATGACCGGCGAGAAGAATTTTTTTGTGTTGTAGCCCGGTCATTCTCCCGGCGTCATCCGGAGAGTGACCAGTGCCTCACGTTAGACCTTAATGACCTGATGAAGCTCTTTGTACGGTGCAGGCAGGAACC
>JAPKXV010000364.1 GCA_026394635.1 Methanoregula sp.
TTTGGGTTTTATCCCTATACAGAACAGCCATTGAGAGGTGCCCGCACCCGCCCATCACCAGATAGTACCATGGCACAATAATCCGTCACCATATAACCCGGAACAACCATTAACAAGAGAAAAACCCCATTTATTTTAATGGACGCGTACGAGCGGGTTACCCGCAACACGGTCGAGATCGTAACCGAAGACGATCTCAAAAACCTTCTTGTAAAGCCGGTAAAGAAGGTGTATGCCGGCTATGAGCCCAGCGGTGAGATCCACCTTGGCCACCTTGTCACCGTCAACAAGCTCGTCGACCTGCAGGCAGCCGGGTTCGAAGTCACTGTGCTGCTCGCCGACCTCCACGCGTTTTTAAACCGCAAGGGGACGATGGAGCGCGTCGGTGAGCTTGCCGAGTACAACAAGAAGTGTTTTGAGGGGCTGGGCCTGAAAAATGTCCGGTACGTGCTGGGCTCAGACCTCCAGCTCAGCCGCGATTACGAGCTGCTCGTCCTCCAGCTCTCCCAGCAGGTCACCCTGAACCGTGCAATGCGCAGCATGGACGAGGTCGGGCGGCAGATGGACCACCCCACCGTGTCCCAGATGATCTATCCCCTCATGCAGGCGGCAGATATCGCCATGCTGGGGGTTGACGCTGCGGTGGGGGGGATTGACCAGCGCAAGATCCACATGCTGGCAAGGGAACACTTGATCAACTTCAAGTACGCGGCACCTGTCTGCATCCATACCCCCATCCTGAACGGGCTCGATGGCAAAAAGATGTCCTCGTCGCAGGGCAACTTCATCTCGGTTGCCGACAGCGAGGACGATATCAGGAAGAAATGCCAGAAAGCGTTCTGTCCCAGGGAAATTCCGGAAAACCCCATCCTGCAGATCTTCCAGCACCACATCTTTCCCCGGCTGCCACAGGTTACAGTCAACCGCCCGGAAAAATTCGGGGGTGACAGGTCCTTTGCCAGCTATCCTGAAATTGAACAGGCATACCAGAAAGGTGAGATTCATCCGCTCGATTTGAAGAAGGCCTGCGGGGAGTGCCTTATCGAAGTACTCAGACCGGTCCGTGAATATATCCAATAAAAGCAGCATCGTAAGCAAACGAGGGCATCGTGTGGGAATAGAAAAAAAAGAGGAGGGGTTCGATTACAAACTCGAGGAGATGGGCATCCGCATCAAGGATTCTGATCAGCTCAAGGTGCGCGAAGATGTGTTTGATGAGGTCACGCTCCTTGCCCTCTACAAACTTGTGCATAAAAAATGGATCTCGGAAATCGGGGGTTCTATCAGCACCGGAAAAGAGGCAAATGTCTTTTACGGAGAACGGGATGGCGCGGGGATCGCCATCAAAATTTACCGTATCCGCACGGCGAATTTCAATGCCATGAGTTCCTATATCGTCGGTGACCGCCGGTTCTCCAATGTAAAGAAGAACAAAAAAGACCTGATCTTTGCTTGGACAAAAAAGGAGTTTTCAAACCTCGTGCGGGCGCGGGACGCAGGAATCCCCGTGCCGGAACCGCTTGTCTGGGACAGGAACCTCCTTGTGATGTCATTTATCGGTGAGGACGAGCGCCCGTACCCCCAGCTGCGCAACGCAGAGATCAACGATCCCGAGAGTCTCTATGAATGTATCATCGGGTTTATCGATACGCTCTATCACAAGGCAGAGCTTGTGCATGCTGATTTAAGCGAGTTCAACATCTTATATGGTGACAAAGCCTATCTCATCGACATGGGGCAATCGGTCACCCGTGACCACCCCCGTGCATTCCCGTTCCTCATGCGGGATATTAAAAATATCAACCGGTTCTTTGCACAATATTGTACGGTGCAAAACGACCTCGAGGTCTTCAATAACGTAACGGGGCTTGATACCCAAGAGCCATAACACCGTACAGGATGACTATATTAAAATAAAATGACATGCTGACAGGAAATCAACGTGCAATTGGGGAAAAATGATACCGGGTGATTTTTCATGATACAGGAAGTTAAAATTTCGGGGAGCAGGATCGGTGCGCTGATCGGAAAAGGGGGCGAGACCAAGAAAGTGCTCGAAGCCAAGACCCACACCACAATAACGATTGACAGTAAAGAGGGGGCGGTAAAAGTCGAAGGTTCTGAGGAGAATACTGTCCCCCTGCTCCGTGCAGTGGAGACGATCAATGCGATCAACCGGGGTTTTTCTCCGGAGCGTGCATTCGAACTGCTGGATGACGAGGACCTCCTCCTGGATATGATCGATCTCTCTGGACTTGCCGAGGGTCCGCGCCAGCTTGACCGGTTGA
>JAPKXV010000063.1 GCA_026394635.1 Methanoregula sp.
AAAAAGTGAACCTGTTCAACCTGGGAACTGACGAATACTGTGAAGTGAATGATTCCATTGGCTGGATCTGCAACCATCTCGGACTTGAGCCTGACATTCATTACACCGGAGGGGAGCGTGGCTGGATCGGTGATAACCCGTTCATTTTCCTTGACTGCCAGAAGATTCGCGCTCTCGGCTGGCCGCCGAAATATTCCATTCATGAAGGAATTATTAAGACGTTGGAATTTCTTCAGAGTAATCAGTGGGTGCTTGACCGATGAAGAAGTCTTCTCACCATCTTGTTGTGATAACCGGTGCTACACGGGGTCTTGGACGGCTGGTCGCTGACAGGTTCTGGCAGGCAGGAGACGATCTGATTCTTGTTGCGCGACAGGAATCCGGTTTAAAAAAGGTCGCTCGTGATCTCTCGACAACCCGGCAGCCTGATCAACAGGTTCATTATTTTGCCGCCGATCTCTCTAATCTTATACAAATCTCTTCTCTCATTGATACTATCCAAAAAATCGCAGGAAATCCGGATATCCTCATCAATAATGCAGCAATCCAGGGACCGATCGGTCCTATTCATATAAATGATTGGACTGAGTGGCAGGAATGCCTTAATGTCTGCCTCCTTACCCCAGTACAGCTCTGTCGGGGATTTCTTCCATCAATGATTGAGTGCCGTTATGGCCGGATTGTGAATATTTCCGGAGGTGGTGCAACAGCTCCGCGACCTAATTTTTCAAGTTACGCAACGGCAAAATGTGGAGTTGTCCGGTTTTCCGAAACGCTTGCTCATGAAGTTGCCTCTTACGGGATAACAGTCAATTGTGTGGCACCCGGTGCCATGATGAGCCGGCTCACTGAAAAAATTCTGGATGCTGGAATTGAACGCGCCGGTAGTTCGGAAATTGAGAATGCCCAACAGATAAGCAAAGAAAATCCGCAAGCAGAGAAACGGGCTGCGGATCTTGTGCACTTTCTTACAACCGACTCCTGCAACCAGATCAATGGAAAACTCATCAGTGCAATGTGGGATCCGTGGGAAAAACTCCCGTATATTGCGCAGGATATCCGGAGCAATGACGTATATACGCTTCGACGTATCCGTCCCAAAGAACGAAATTTAACGTTTGAGTGATCATAATGCATGTTGGAATTGTTGGATGTGGTCTGATAGGACCAAAGCGGGCAGAGTCGCTACCTTCTGGATATCTCCGGGCGGTAGCAGATATCTCAAAAGAACGAGCAGCACAGCTTGCAGGAAAATATCCGGATGTCTCTTGTGACACAGATTGGCAGGATATGATATGCAGGGATGATCTCGATCTCATTATTGTCTCCACGACCAACAACTGGCTTGCCCCCATAACCCTCGCAGCGGTCAATGCCGGAAAACATGTCCTTGTCGAGAAACCGGCTGCACGGCATTTCTCCGAACTGGACCCGATAATCGAAGCTGCAGAGAAGCAGAATGTCATGGTCATGGTAGGGTATAACCTGCGCTGTCATCCATCATTTTTAAAGGCACGGGAAATTATCGATAGCGGGAGTCTGGGAAATCTCATGTATATTCGTGGCCGATATGGACATGGGGGTCGTCCGGGTTATGAAAAAGAGTGGCGTGCAGATCCTGCTATCTCTGGTGGGGGAGAACTTCTTGATCAAGGTGTCCATCTTATCGATCTCTCCCGGTGGTTCCTGGGAGAGTTTACCCAGATCCAAGGTAATTTCCACACATATTATTGGAAAATGCCTGTTGAAGATAACGGGTTTATGTATTTGAAAAATGCGATGGGACAGGTAGCATGGCTCCATGTCAGCTGTACAGAATGGAAAAACCTTTTTTCATACGAGATTTTCTGTGAGAAAGGAAAGTTGCAGATTGACGGGATTGGAGGAAGTTATGGGACCGAACGGCTGACCCTCTATCAAATGCTTCCACAGATGGGACCCCCGGAAACAACCCTGTGGGAATATTCCTTCCCTGACACTTCATGGAAGACTGAATTTAAAAAATTTGAAATGGCTATTCACACAAATGTTTCCCCAACGCCAAATCTCTATGATGCACGTGAAGCACTGAGGGTTGTCTCAAAAATCTATGGTGATTCATTATGATTATTACACGAAGTCCACTTCGCATCTCACTGGGCGGGGGAGGTACCGATCTCCCGTCATATTACCGCCAGCATGACGGTTTCCTCATCGCGGCAGCAATTGACAAATATGTCTACATTACGCTGCATGATACGTTTCAGAAAGAAATTATTATTAAATATTCCAAAACGGAGCGCGTCCAGCATTCTGAACAAATCCAGCATCCTATAATCCGGGAGTCCCTGAAACTCCTGAATATTCGTTCAGAAAATTTTGAACTTGCGAGTCTGGCAGATATTCCGGCAGGAACGGGTCTTGGATCGTCCAGTAGTTTTACCTGTGCGCTTCTGAAAGCATTCCACACCTATAATAAAACATTCATCAAACCTGATGATCTTGCTGAAGAGGCATGTCATATTGA
>JAPKXV010000268.1 GCA_026394635.1 Methanoregula sp.
GGTTCAGGAGTTGGTGTAGGAAGTATAGTAGTCGGTACCGTTGTAGGTGTAGTAACCGGTGCTGCAATTGTTGTTGACAGCGAAGCCGGTTGGGGGGTTTGTTCATTCGGAGATTTTGCCGGGCTGCTGGAACACCCGCTGATCACTATCATGGCAATAATCAATAAGATTATCAGGACATGATTACATTTCATAATTCATCCTCTCGTTTTACAGGTAAAAAAACATACTGCCGGAAATTAATTCTAAAAAAAATCTGGCTCTGGTGGAATCCCTGAGCTCACATCATTACCAGAGATCCATGATGAACCGGTTTTCGATGGATATCGCACGGGGGGCTGCCGCAGTGGCGGGGGCAATGTAAATCGAAGATGTCCAAATGGACATCTTTTTTAGTTTGCCCTTCCCCGCGGGAACGGCAAACGCCCCCAAGAACATTATGAATAACGATGATTTCTACAGAGCCCCAAAATCTTATGCCCCGACCAGAGTATTTGCGCCAACCCATGGGGGGATCGTCTTTTTCTCTGCGCGGTACTCGTGGAACTGTCGCAGTGACACGGTCAGGTCACGGGTAAAGGCGAAATACCCGATCTGGGTGTTTTTACACAACTTCATTGCCATGTCATATAATCCCCGGGGATCCGGGCGTGCCTCGCCCAGCCAGATGTGGAAGATATTGCCACCGTCAACGATCGGGAAAAAGACATGCTCGATCTCGATGCGTTTTGTAAGAGGAACATCCGCCCCCGGCGCCACATGTGTACCGTTTGTGTAGTACACCGGCAGATCACGGGACGTGCCCAGCATCGCAAGGGTATAATCAATATCCCCTTTGATCACCCTGAGTGCAAAATCATGATAGCGTTTGTCGAGCAGATCGGCAACCGCAAAGCGTTGTCCTGTCGTTTCTGCAGGAGTCCGGGCAAGGGCGATCGTCATGTTGTTTTCTAATGAGAGCTTGCGGGCGTAGATCTCCATCTCGGTCGTCGCACGGATGGCGAGCTTGAACGCTTCCTTTGACTCATGAAGTTGTTTACCGGTATGGTGCTGCACCATCTCGTTCACGCCGACAACTCCTATTGTATACACAAGTCCTTCCAGATCAACAGCAACAGCACCCCGTTCACCGGAATTGGGATCTTTTGGTCGCTGCATTGCAAACGGCATCCTGCTGTGCGCCCGGATCAGGTCCATCCAGCGGCGCTTGATCTTAAAAATTTCAATCGCGACATCCATGAGCGCTTTGAGCTCGGCAAAGAGATGTTTGTCATCCCCTTCTGCCTTGTATGCAGCACGCGGGCAGTTCACCGAGACCACCTGCCACGAGCCCATGGAGAAGTGCTTGCCATCCTCAAAGTAGAGTTTCCTGTCAAAATCTGTGTCCTTGTCAGCAACCGCTGAGAACTGGTACGCGCAGCACTGGTAACAGGAAATCCCCTTCCCGGCTCCACGGTAAGCGGGGAGCTGGTTGTCGTAATAGGGGGTGCCAAATTTGCTCGCCAGTTCAAAGGTGAGCAGGTAGAGCTCCCGGTACGTGGGCAGATCGGGATGCAACTGGTTGAATTCCTCGCGCTCTTCCATGAAATCGGGTTCGACCGAGATCTCAGGTTTGGGAAAGCTGAACGGCTTTCCCCAGTAATCTCCTTCCAACATTACCTCCATGACTGCCTTGAAGAGCAACCGTACCTCGCGCTCGAATTCTCCATAGGTCCGGCGCGGGGCAGATTTTCCATCCCAGACCTTCCCCTTATACACGCAGGGTTTGTCAACCCAGAGAGATGGGACTCCCGGAGAGAGCTGGATCGATGAGAAGACCAGTTGCCCGCCCCGCGCGACCATCATCTGGGTCATCTCATAGACAAACATCTGCATCAGCTGTTTGATCTCTTCATATGTCATCCCTTCAAGGAATGGTGCAAGGAACGTGAGGAAATTGTAGTACCCCTGTCCACCGGCAAAATTGGTCTGTGCACTACCGAGAGCCTTGACTGCGTGGAGGATCGCTACCTCAGCCCGTTTTGCCGGGCCTGCCACCGATGCTTTTGTCCCATTTCCGTCCGGCATCAGCCCGTAATAGAAGAAATACCGAAGGTCCCAGTCCTGGCAGAACGGGCGCGTTCCGAAGTATTCAAGGTCGTGGATATGCATTTCACCCGATAGGTGGTGATCGGCGAGATCCGGAGGCAGCTGGAGCAGGTATTGTTCCTTTGATATTTTGTCCGCTTTTTTCTTGTGGCTTGTCTCTGCGTTCTCCTGCAGGTTCGCATTATCGTGCGCCTCGAAGCCCCTGCCGACATCGATGAGGTGGGCATCAAATACCGGAGTTCCGACACGCGTGCAGACATTGCGATACTGGACGAGCCCCTTTTCAAGGAGCGCCATGTTTACTATCTCACGGATGAGGGGACCGGAGAGGGACTTGAGTCCCATTCCCTGGATCCGCTGTTCGACCTCGCGGGCAATCTCCTGGGCTTGTTCTTCACTTGCACCCACAAAGCCATAGAATGTCTCAACTAACCGGGTTTCCTCTACAATCTGACGGACGATCCGGTTACGGTCATAATCGACAATGTGTCCATCGGTTGTCCGGACCGGTGGGAGTAGGGGGATATATACGCCGTCAAGGGTTTTCTGTTTGGTCTCACGCAGTCCCATTTAAGCACCTGAAATAAAGCCAATAATCCGATCTCCATCCAGTTTTCCACTGCAAAAGATTTCGGCGTTTGTAAAAAAATTTTCGCCATTCTGAAGCACCGGTGCTTCTGAAACAAAAATACCGTTGACCCGAAGTTCTGTCAGTGATTCCGCTGTGGACAGATCCCGTTCGGAAAATTTTTTTCCGCTCGTTTTTAAAAAAGTCTTCAGTATCTCACAGTTCGGACAATGTTCGAGCGTATATACAATCAGATCGGGACTTATTGGCACAAAAAACACCCTCTCACTTTAATGATCAAACAATGGGCTCTTCGGATAAAAAAACTTATTTTTTGACATTGGCTTTTACCCATGATCATCGAATACCATTTGTAGATGGATGGAATAATAGTACCGTAATGGTCAGGGCGTTTATTGCACTCGAACTCTCGGATGAGATCAGGAAACGGCTCAATGACGCACAGGGAGTACTTAAGCAGTGCACAGCACGTATGACATGGGTGGAACGAGATAATATACATATCACCGTGAAATTTCTTGGAGATGTTGATGATAAAAAGATTCCTGAAATAAAAACCGCGCTTACGTCAATTCCATTCAGGTCTTTTCCTATAAATACCGGTGTCATCACCATCAACAATCCTCACCGCCCATTTACGGTCTGGTGCACGATCGAAGACGGGGGACGTGGCGCACAATTTCTGGATCTGGTGGAGAACTCATTAAGTTCCCTTGGGTTTGCACGCGAAAAGCGAAAATTCATCCCTCATGCTACTGTTGCACGAGTCAGAAGGTTCGATCCATCGCTTTTTGAGGTAATGAAATTACTCGATTCAAAGTCCTACGGAAATTGTGCAATAACGGGTATAAAGCTCAAGAAGAGTACATTGACACCATTGGGGCCGGTCTATGAAGACCTGCTGGAGGTTGTATGGTGATGAGAACTCCGGTTGAAGACAACGTACTGGCGCGAATCCGGCCCGATACCAAAGAACAAAACCAGATATGTGGTGTCGCACGGCGCATTGTGGATGCAATCAACTCCGGAGGTCAGGCACAGGGGATGGTCGTTGGCTCTATCGCACGCAATACATGGGTGAGCGGGGAGCACGACATCGATATCTTCCTTCTCTTTTCTCCAGACCTTACCCGTGAAGCGCTGGAGGAGCAGGGAATGGCACTGGCGCGCCGGGTTGCCGCGCAATTCACTGACCAGTTCAGAGAGAAATATGCCGAACACCCGTACATCTGTGCCATGATCGAGGGCGTGGATGTTGATCTTGTCCCCTGCTATGCCGTGGAGAGCGCAACTGCGATCCAGAGCGCTGTAGACCGCACGCCATTCCATACCCGGTACATCACGGACAGGATCACCGGCCTTGTAGATGACGTCCTCCTCCTGAAACAGTTCGCGCGGGCCGGCGGGATCTATGGTTCCGACCAGATGACCGAAGGCTTCTCCGGGTACCTCTGCGAGCTACTTGTCCTGCAGTACGGCGGGTTTGCGCCCCTGCTTTTGGCTGCCTCTTCGTGGCGCCCGGGCGTCGTGATTGACCCGGAGCGGCATGCAGCAAAGCAGTTCGATGAGCCGCTCGTCGTGATCGACCCGGTCGACCCGAACCGTAATGTTGCCGCCGCGGTCTCCCTGACCCGGATGGTGGGGTTCGTCGAGCTGGCCCGGGGGTACTGTGCAGCGCCGTCCGCTGCGTTCTTTACCCTTCCCGACCATCCCCCGATCACCCGCGAAGGTCTTGCTGATATCCTCGCGAAGCGGCGGACGTATCTGTTTGCGATAACCTTCGCTACCCCATCGTTGATCCCGGAGATCGTCGTCCCCCAGCTCAA
>JAPKXV010000366.1 GCA_026394635.1 Methanoregula sp.
TTCACGGGAATACGTTGTCCCTGCCTGACTATGTGATGGTGAGAAGAGTGCTTTTATGATAACGGATGTATCGATAACGAGAAGAAGAAAAATTATTCATCTCTCATTCTTCTCCTGTTCTTCAGGAGGAGTTGATCAATGTCTTCCTTTGCTTCCGGCTCCCCGAATTTTTTTACAAACTCTGAAAACTTTTTACGGATTACGACTTCCACCCGGGTATGTTCCGGTAGATTTACCGGATCTTCCAGTACCAGCATACCGTCTTTGTATACTGCATACGTTTTGATCGCGGACATACCATCACCCCAGGAACAATTTTTCTCATACACTAATAGCTGAGTATAAAAGATAATGATTGCGATTGAAGGGAAGAGGCTGGCCTTAACGGGCGTATCTTCCGGTGATACCAACTCAACAATCGTCAGTGCGCTGGCTGCCGCCAAGCTCCATATTCCGGTTGCCCACGTAAAAGCCGGGCTTCGCTCGTTCGACCGCACGATGCCCGATGAGGTCAACCGGGTTTTGTGCGACCACATCTCCGATCTGCTCTTCTGCCCTACGGAGACGGCGGTGACAAACCTTGCAGCTGAGCGGATAACAAAGGGCGTGTCGTGTATTACACTCCGGGAGAATACCGGGTGGGTGGAGACGATGGAGGACGGGTGGAACGTGCTCACGGGGAGTAATAGCAGGACAATAGTGGAGTATATTTCAGATACCAGTTCGCTACCGGAACAGAACGATCACTACGGTAAATTTGTTAGCCGGAAGATTGCTGAAATAATCAGCAATACCTGTTAAAACCCCTTTTTTCTAACAGGGAATATATGGATTCTTGCACGAACCGGTATCAGGTTCCGGTACCTGCCGGCTTGTGAACAATGTGTGTTACCTTCTTTATCGCATCAGGTCTCCTGACATCAATAGATCTGACCATCCCTTCAACAATGGGGGAAGAGAAATGGCTGTCTGCATGGAGAAAGAGTGCGGGTGCAGCGTGAACGGCGGTAATAAGCTGGATCGCATCAATGACAAAAAAGTTGGATCTCCGAATCAATTGGTTCACTTCGGGCAGGTACTCGTCTTTCAGACCAAGTATCTGAAGCTCATCGTTCAGGATGCGTGTATTGAGGTCGAACAGCATTGAATCAATGACTTTCTGGGCCTCGTCCTCACCCAGTTCCCCAAGATTTTTTCTTTTGATAATTCCCCTCAGGATCTCCGGAATGCTCAGGTGCGACAGCAGTCCGGTAATCCGGCGGGCTTCCATCTGCGAAAAGATCTCATCCATGACAGCAGACCCGGGTTCCATCGTATACGCACGGAAAAGAGCGCTGGCATCAATAAAAACAGATGTCATGATTCTTCTTCTTTGACATCCTGCAGGATCCTGTCGGTAGGGATGGTGATATATCTGCCCAGGACTTCCCTCACCTCATTGCGGGTGTAAAGTTTCCCTTTCACTGCAATTAAAAACCTGATTGCATCTTCCAGTGCCTCTTCCTGGGATGGATAGACTTTTTCCTCGACCAGTTCATCCAGGCGCCGGGCAAGATCAGGGTTAATCTTTACTGATACCGACATTCCGCTCACCGTTTACTACCATTATCAGGTTACAACTATGTCGCCATGATCCCTTAAATATTTACGGGGGCATCTTCCTGGTCTGTCTGTTGCTTCCGCTTATCTGAATTTTCCTTCGATATGTTTTTGCCCTTTCCCATGGAATGATAAAAACAGCATTTTCTAAAAAAAGGTGTTTAGTCCCGTGGTTCCCAAGGTTACAAAGAAATTTCTCAATACAACGGTCTGCGTCTTCGGCCTCGGGTATGTCGGCCTGCCCTTAGCGCAGGACTTCTCCGCACATATCCGCACCATCGGGTACCGCCGCGACCAGAAGAAAGTCGATGAACTGAATAAAACGCCCGGCAACAGGATCGAGGCAACAACGGATCCCAAAAAGATCAGGGAAGCGGACTTTGTCATCATCGCCGTGCCGACACCCGTGACCAAAGCAAAGGACCCGGACATGGGGCCGGTCATCTCCGCATCGGAA
>JAPKXV010000184.1 GCA_026394635.1 Methanoregula sp.
CATGATTTTCATACTGTTCCTCCTGGTTTTGCAATAGTGTTCATGGTGCGTTCACGCCGGCGCACCCTCGCCTTGCGCAGTTCATCAGCCAGCAGTAACGACGGCGTCCATGCAAATAAAAACAGCCAGTTTCCCAGCGGGAATGCTGCAGTCCCGATCACCTGCTGGAAAAACGGGACATAGACAATCAGCGAGATCAGCAGGAGTTCGGATGCGATACCGATCCAAATCATTCTGTTGGTGAACCATCCCATCGTAAAGACTGACGTGCGTTCGGTCCGGTGGGCAAAGAGGTTGCCGATCTGGGTGGCAACCACAGCGCCCAGCGCCATCGCCGTTGCGGACTGGTAAAGGAGTCCTGTTGAGGGGAGATCCAGCCACTGGCCCCAGTAACCGTTCATCCAGTACTGGAAATAAAAAGCTGCCATCACCGCGGAACTCTGGATCATACCCAGAAAAAGGTATGCACGGATAAGCAGGAAACGGGTGATAATGTGCTCCCCCAGATTGCGGGGGGGGCGGTCCATCAGTCCCGGTTCGGGTGGTTCATCACCCAGTGCCAGCGCCGGCACCATATCGGTTCCGAGATCGATCGCGAGTATTTCCATCACACCGAGCGCAAGCGGGATCCGCCCCCGGCTCAATGCCCAGAAGATAAAGGGCACTGCTTCCGGGGTGTTGCTGGTAAAGATATAGCTGATGAACTTCTTGATATTGGCATAAACCCCCCGCCCTTCCTCAACTGCGTTGACGATCGAGGCAAAATTGTCGTCAGTCAGGATCATGTCTGCTGCCTCCTTTGCCACATCAGTGCCGGCAATGCCCATGGCGATACCGATATCGGCTTTCTTGAGCGCCGGAGCATCGTTCACCCCGTCCCCGGTGACCGCGACGATATGCCCCATCTCCTGCAGGGCGGTGACTACCCGGAGCTTGTGCTCCGGTGTAGCCCGTGCAAAGATGACCTCCTCACCAAGGGCGGTTTTTAGTGTTTCGTCATCCATTGCATCGAAATCAGCACCGCTGATAATGCGGGGTTGTGGCTGCCTGATAATGCCGATGCGCCGGGCGATGCTCTCCGCAGTCAGCCCGTAGTCACCGGTGATCATAATAATGCGGATGCCGGCCTGGTGGCACTTCCCGACTGCCAGCGCAACCCCATCCCGCGGGGGGTCCATCATTGCTTCCAGCCCAAGGAAGGTCAGATCGCGTTCGATCACTTCAGGCCGGTAGTCAGTCCCATCATCAGGCAGCTCACGCTGGGCAACCGCAAGCACCCGGAGCCCGTCCCGGGCGTACGTGTCCTGTGCTGCCATGATCTCCGAGCGGAAATTCTCATCCATGGCATGGTTTTTCTGGTCCCGCCTGACATGGGAACACAGCCCGAGAGTCTCCTTGGGGGCCCCCTTGACGTACGCCACCCGGGACGACTGCAGCTGGTGGATGGTGCACATCCTTTTGCGGATCGAATCAAACGGCAGCTCACGGAGACGGGGCGTACAGCGGACTTCTGCCTCCAGATCAATTTCCGCCTTACATGCCGCAACCTTCATGGCTGCCTCCGTGCGGTCGCCAAGAACGGTCCAGTGAGGGGATTTTATATCCGGCGGGATCACCCG
>JAPKXV010000277.1 GCA_026394635.1 Methanoregula sp.
CAAGACACAAGGATCAGTACGCGAGATGCGGCGGGCAACCGAGATGATGGTGCTTACAAAAGACCGGTCGTATCCCAAAGACCTTGGCATCGACCTTCTTACTCTCAAGGAGAAACGGCGACGACGCGAACCAGCGCTCGAATACCAGAATGTGGTGCCATCAAAAACCATGCCGGACGAGATCACGTACGACCCGAAGGGCAACTTCAGGATCGGGATTGAGGATAACTCCATCGTTGCGGTCATCAACGGTAAAGCAGTGCGGGGAACACAGTGGCAGGATGTTTTTTACACAATTTTGAAAAACGGTGATGTCACGCTGCTCGACCATGCGGCATACCTAGGCAGGGAATTATACAAGGCAGAGCTGGCTATTAGGTACGGCAGGAGTTTTGAGCAGGACGGGGAGTTCTGAGAGAACCTTGATAGTGTAGTTATACGGTCCGATAGTCTTTTAAGCGGAAAAAAATTACCCGCACGCACCCGCTGCGTTTGTCGCCTGCGTGGTCGATAACGTAGTATTACATTCGGCAGGTGCATTTTCGAAGCTGTTACAGATCGCCTGTTTGTATGCTTCCGGTGTGCGTGCACCGGAGTACGTCACACCATTGATGATGAGCGTGGGTGATCCCGATGCGCCATTCTTATTCGAATCTGCCTCATCCGCTTTCAGGAGCGAGATCCCTTCCGGGCCGGATGCACAGGCAGTACTCTTCGCAATGTCAATCCCTGCCCTTGCACTCACATTCATCCAGCAGGCTTTCTGTGGGTTTCTGTATTGCCGGACGCTGGATAACATGCTTCATTGAACCGTGCAATGTACGTCCAGAGTTTTTCAGGATAATATTTCTGGATACAGATCTGGCGGAGGTCTTCCTGTGCTTCCGTAGGTCCGTGCAGGGAATTTACTGAATCGGCGGTTGTTCCGGTCACCGTCGTGATATAACGCAGCCGGATATCTGCCTTTGAGCCCAGCAGGTCGACAACGGATTTCATCACGGCCTCTGCCTGGGTCCCGTAGGGGCAGAATGCCATCACGTAGAGATCCACGGCGGGGCGGGTGGATTTCACCGGGGCTGCCGGCTGTGCCGCCTGCGTGCCCTGTCCGCTACCGGTACCATAGGCTCCCCCGGCTTGATTCATATCGTAATTACTGGTAAACAACAGGCTGCAGTCCTTTGATGCATACAGGGTGATCTCCTGTGAATGGTACTGGATCCTTATCCCGTACAACCCACGGTCTTCTGAAGTCGCAACAAGGGTGGCAGGGCTCCCCGGCTGGACCAGGTTCTGGTTCACATACTGGAGTACCTTGTCTCCGCAGGTGCCGGGAGGGACAGGTTGATTTTGTCCGGGGGACGATGCGGATAAAAATACTGCCAGAAAAATTATCAATACGGCAAAGATTCCGATAATCAGTGCTATGGTCATCTTCCCAAAGACAGGTTGCACACATTTCTTTCCTGCCTGTTCTCCTTTCTCGTCGTGTGCATCTGTTTTGTCAAGGTCACAAGTCAATAAAATCCCTGAATATCTCTCAGGAATTCATGGATAAAAATACCCACGAATTGATATCACTCACTTGGATAAACCCCAAACCATCAGGAATTTTCCCGGCAAAAATCCTTCCATCAATCCTTTTATTCCATCAATTCCTCATCTCTATACATGACCACACAGGTACGCGCTTCCCACATCCTTGTCAAGACCGAGGACGAGGCAAACAGGATCCTAAAACGCATCAACGACGGCGAGGACTTCCTTGCAGTTGCAAAACGGTTCTCCTCCTGCCCGTCGCGCAAGAACGGTGGCGACCTTGGCTGGTTCGGCAAAGGGCAGATGGTGCCCGAGTTCGAGCAGGCGGCGTTTGCCACTGATACGGGAAAGGTCATCGGGCCGGTCAAGTCGCAGTTCGGGTTCCACGTCATCAAGGTGACCGGGAAGAAGTGAGCAGCGGGCACCGGGTATGGACAAAAAATTCTTTCTCGGTATCGCGGTCGCCGCTGCCATCATCTTCTTTGTCGCAGCGGTAGCGACCAGCCTGCCGAAGAACACAATACCAGCAGAGGATCGCGAAACGCTCTACCAAGTCTCGACAATCGATGCGCTGATGCAGGGCGTGTTCGATGGCATCCAGCCAGTCGGCGAACTTAAAAAGCATGGCGATTTTGGAATCGGTACATTCGATGGACTCGATGGCGAGATGATCGTGCTGGACGGAAAAGTCTACCAGGCACGGGCCGACGGGGCAGTATACCCGGTCCCTGATACCATGACGACCCCGCTTGCTACCGTGACGTATTTCGAATCCGATAGGGTGGTAAAGACCGATCACCAGATGAACTTAACCGGACTCTCCGATGCACTGTCAGCACAGCTGCCGTCACAGAACATGATCTATGCGGTAAAGATCCACGGGACGTTTCCTGAAATGACCGTCCGGGCGATCCCACGCCAGGAAAAGCCCGATCCCACGCTGACGATTGCAGCGAAGAACCAGTCTGTATACACGTATAAAAACGCGAACGGGACGGTTGTCGGGTTTTACACACCGGTCTTCTTCAAGGGGCTCAACGTGGCCGGGTTCCACCTCCACTTCATCAGCGATGACAAAAAGACCGGCGGACATGTCCTTGATATGACGGCAGGCTCCGGCACTGTCGCAGAACTCGATATCACAGACGGCTTTGCGATGTCGCTTCCCACCTCCGGCACGTTTGCCGGTGTTGACCTGTCACAGGATCTCAGCTCAGCCGTTGCAAAGGTTGAGCGCTGATCCGGAGTTTGCAAGATTTTTTCTTTGAACAGAGCACGATTGTATATACAACACCATGATCATCCGCGGAATCCGGCAGGATCTTCTCAACCTCCTCTTCCAGATGGGGCGCGACGCCCACCCCAACGAGTTCGTCGCGCTCCTTATGGAGCGGGACGGGGTCATCGATGAGGTGAACCTTCTTCCCGGTACCGTTGTTAGGGAAGATTCGGCGTCCCTTCTCTATGACATGATGCCGCTGTCCACCCATATCGCAGGCAGCTGCCACTCCCATCCCAACGGCGTGCTTCGGCCTTCCGGTGCCGACATCCGTTTTTTCCCCCGCACCGGCCGCTTCCATGTTATCATCGGGTATCCCTATACTGAACAGAGCTGGCGCTGCTTCTCCTCAGACGGCCAGCACTACCGCATGGGGGTTGTATAAGTGAAACGGGTGGTTGCAACCGGGACGTTTGACATTCTCCACCCCGGTCATCTCTTCTATCTCGAGCATTCGAAAAAACTGGGCGACGAACTGACGGTCATCGTGGCACGGGACGCCAACGTAAAGCACAAGCCAAAACCGATCATTCCCGAGGAACAGCGTCGCAGGATAGTTGCCGCACTCCGCTGTGTTGATCACGCAATCCTCGGCGATACAGCCGACATGTTCCGCCCGATCCAGGAGATCCGCCCGGATATTATCACGATCGGGTTCAACCAGCACTTCAATGAATCAAAACTCCAGGAACAGCTTGCCGCACGCGGGCTTTCTGCCAGAATCGTCCGCATCGGGAAATATGGTGACGACGAGCTCTGCAGCTCGCGCCTTGTCGTCCAGCGAATCATTGAAAAAAGGGGAGGGCAGGACGGGGCCGGGGACAAACTCGTATAGAATGGCCAGTCTTTTGTACGGTACGTTTCTTTTCTCCGGCACCTTTCCTTGAGTGGTTGCATTGGTCCGACAAGTTCGTTGTCCCGCCCGATTGAACGTGCAAAACGGCACTATCTGCGGGTGCGAAGAAACCTTTATGGATTCCTGCCTGCATCCTTTCCATACAGGTGTGTGTCATGGTGCCAGCCATTAAAACCGAAATTTCCAAACTCAAGAGCCTTGCACAGGAGAAAGGGGCGGTCGCAAAACAGATTACTGCAACGGACATCGTGGTCTCGCAGTGGGTGCGGTTCAAGTGCCGGTATGGCTGCAAGGGATATGCAAAACATCTCGGGTGCCCCCCGTACACCCCATCACCGGACGATACACGCCGGATGGTAAAGGAGTACCATACCGGACTTCTCATCCGGTTTGATGGTGTTCCGGGGCATGCGAAATTTTCCGGTGATGACCTGCCCGAGGACTTCCACCACTTCTACAAGGACCTGATCGTATGGGTAAACACCACCATCCACATGCTCGAAAAGACTGCGTTCTACGACGGGTTCTACAAGGCATTCGCATTCGGGGGGTACCCGTGCATCTACTGCGAGGAATGCGTGGCGGAGGAGTGTACCGGAACGGTTGACGAGAGCATCCGCAGGAAATGCCGTCATATGGACATGGTCCGCCCGAGCATGGAAGCGGCGGGAATGGACGTGTTTGCCACGGCAAAGAATGCCGGCTGGAACCTGCAGACGATCCCCTGCAGGAATATGGAGTACGGCAAGGTCATGCACAGCGATATCGTATCAGTCGGGCTGGTGCTGATCGAGTGATTAACCGACGTATCAAAAAAATATCCTGAATATTCCTTTTTCTTATTTGATGGCTGCTAATGCCCGCGGTGGTGCGGTGCCCGACGCCATGGAGCCGCCATCCACTTGCGCAGCCCTGTACAGTATTTTGCGGTGAACGCCCCGACAATCGAGGTCACTATCACCATCGCTGCAATGACGGTGGCAACAAGCGGGGAGCCGTACAGCGCTGCGAGCGCGATCGAGAACTCTCCCCTGCCGATCGTGTTGCCCCATATCTCGATACCCGCAAGTGCCGATTCGTGGATGAAGATACCCGTCAGGATACCGGAGATGAACTTGCTGACCACGGCAAGAAGGCTTATCGTAAGAACCATTGTCATGTCCACCCCTGCGGAAAGGTTGATCGTGATCCCGAAAAAGACGAAGAAGACGACCAGGAACACATCCTTGAACGGTCGTGCGTGCTGCTCGAACGCATCGGGGTCGGTTGTTGCAAGGGCGGCGCCGAGCGCGATCACCATCATGGTTTCAGGCACACCGAGATACATCGAGAACGACGCGGTGGTCAGTACCGCCCCGAACGTGAAGAGGATAGGGAGCTCATCGGAGCGGTCAAGCAGGCTGATGAGAAATTCCTTGCCATAGTGCGCGATTGCATAGAGGATCGCAAGCACCCCAACGATCTTGAGGAGGAACAAAAGCGGGTTCTGGTCACCGGCGGAGATGACCGCAAGGATGATGATCAGCACAAGGTCCTCAAAGACCATCAGCCAGATCACGCTCTCCGCCTCGCGCATCATTAGCTTCCGGTTCTCAATGAGCGACGTGATGGCCATCGCGGTGCTCGAAATATAAAATGCCGAGGCGATGACGAGGGACTCAATGATGGAAAACCCGAACATGTACGCGGCAACAAACCCAATCAGCATATTTACGTTGAGGTCGATGAACCCGCTCGTCAGCACTGCAGACCGGTTCGCCGCGATCCGTTTCAGATTGAGCTCAAGGCCCATGAAAAAAAGTAAAAAGATCAGTCCCATCTGCGCAAAGAACCGGCTGATCTCATCCGATGTGACGAGCGCAAACCCGCTCTTTCCAAGGAGGACGCCTCCGATAATATAGAACGGGATAGGTGGGATGGAGAGGTACTTGGTGATGATGGCAAGTACCAGGCATACGAACAGCGCCAGGACGATGCCTTCCATTAATCCACCATGACTTCTCGCTCGAACCTCTTGAGCTGGTCGGTCTCCCCGATCACGACAACTGCATCCCCGGTCTCGAATACAAAGGACGGAATGGGGTTGATGATGTTTTTGTCCCTGCGGCTGACCGCAATAACCGTGACCCCGGTCTTAGTGCGGATCTGGAGGTCTTCGATTGTCTTACCCGCGACAGATTTCGGGATCAGGTACGTGTGGATGGTGATCCGCAGGTCTGCAAGGGCTGAGAATGCAATCTCGACACTTTCCGATTCCGCTTCGATGATCGCACCGGTCAGGATGTTTCCTAGGCGTCGCGCCTCCATCGGGGTCATCTCAGCAGCACTTGGGGTATGACATCCCTGCTGGAGGGTGTACATCTGGATAGTGCCGGTCTTGGTGAAGAAAATAGCGACGATGTCACCTTTGTCGGTCTCAAATTCATACTTCGTCCCGACACCGGGGAGATTCACCGATCTAAGCGCCATAACTGAACACTAGTGAATCGGCGTGGATGATATTTGAGGGTTATGAAGGGCGGTTCCACCAGCGGACAGGAAATAAAAGAAAAGAGGCGTGCCGGAGCCCCCTATACAGGGAACGGGCACATCCAGGGTTGAGAGGTCGGGAGGGACTGATAGGATAACTCCATCCGGAGCATCAGGGGTTTTCCCTCCCCATAACAACATGAAAGACCAAGGGGTTAAACCCCCAACCGTGCGGAGTGAAAGTAATAAAATGGGCAGGATCCTCATTCATTCAATTCCGGACATTGGTGGTGTACACGATGATACCTTTTTCACTCGCAGCAACGATAATTCTGACAAAGGCAAAAATCCCATTTCGTGCTCGCAACCAATTACGTGACGGGGATACTATGACTGAAATCCCAAAGGAAGAATATATGCTGAAGGGCACAACAGCGTGCGCAGGATGCAGTGCATCGCTTTCCCTGCGGTACGTGCTTAAAGCAGCGGGCCCGGACTCGGTTCTTGTAATACCGGCCAGCTGCTCAAGTGTCATTCAGGGCATGTTCCCCAATACTGCGCTGAATATCCCGGTATATAATATTGCTTTTGCCGCGGCGGCTGCGTGCGCATCGGGAATGAGCAATGCGTTTCGTGGGCTCGGAAAAAAAACGAATGTAATCGTCTACGCAGGTGACGGGGGCACACTGGACATCGGCATCCAGTCAATGTCCGGTGCATTTGAACGGGGCACCGATTTTCTGTACATATGCTACGACAACGA
>JAPKXV010000106.1 GCA_026394635.1 Methanoregula sp.
CGCAGCGGAGTACAAGCATGTCGTCCTCGGGCTCATCTTCCTGAAATATATCTCAGATGCATTTGAGGAGCGGCACTACACGCTCGATCACGATCTTTCCGATCCTGCAAGTCAGTGGTATATCCGGGAGCCGCAAGCCCGTTATCTCGCGCTCGAAGATCCTGATGAATACCGCATGGAAAATATTTTCTGGGTACCGAAAGAAGCCCGGTGGGAAAAACTCCAGGGAAACGCGAAGCAGCCCACGATCGGGAAATTTATCGATGACGCAATGGTGGCAATCGAACGCGATAATCCCACGCTCAAAGGCGTCCTGCCCAAAGACTACAACCGGCAGGCGCTCGACAAGCAGCGACTTGGCGAACTGATTGATCTGATCGGCACGATCGGTCTTGGTGACAAGGAGAACCGGTCGAAGGATATCCTTGGTCGTGTATACGAATATTTCCTCTCGCAGTTCGCGAGCGCAGAGGGCAAGAAGGGCGGGCAATTCTACACACCTCGCTGCGTTGTAAAAATTCTGGTCGAGATGATCGAGCCGTACAAGGGCAGGGTCTATGATCCCTGCTGCGGTTCTGGAGGCATGTTTGTCTCTTCCGAGAAGTTTGTCGAAGCGCATGGCGGGAATATCGGCGACATCAGTATCTACGGGCAGGAGTCGAACCCGACCACATGGAAACTCGCGAAGATGAACCTCGCCATCCGGGGGATTGAGGGGAACTTCGGGCCTGACAACGGCGACAGCTTCCACCGCGATCATCATCCCGACCTGAAAGCGGATTTTATTCTTGCCAATCCGCCGTTCAACATGAAGGACTGGGGAGGCGAGCGACTCCGTGAGGATATACGCTGGAAGTACGGCATTCCCCCGAACGGCAATGCAAACTTTGCGTGGGTGCAGCACTTCATCCACCATCTCGCACCGACCGGCATTGCCGGGTTCGTGCTCGCGAACGGGAGTATGTCAAGCAACCAGTCCGGAGAAGGCGAGATCCGGAAGAACATCATCGAAGCCGATCTGGTGGACTGCATGATCGCATTGCCCGGGCAGCTCTTCTACTCCACGCAGATCCCGGCGTGTCTCTGGTTTGCCACGCGTGAGAAGAAGAACCACAAGTTCCGGGACCGGCGCGGGCAGACGCTCTTCATCGATGCCCGGAAGATGGGGCTGTTAATCGACCGGGTGCATCGCGATCTCACGGATGAGGACATCGCGAAGATCGCCGCGACGTACCATGCGTGGCGGGGTGAGAAGGACGCCGGGGAGTACGCAGATGTGCCGGGATTTTGCAAGAGTGCATCCACTGATGAGATCCGGAAGAACGGCTTTGTGCTGACGCCCGGGCGGTATGTGGGCGCTGAGGATATCGTGGACGATGGCGAGCCGTTTGAGGAGAAGATGGGGCGGCTGGCGGTGAGACTGGGGGAGCAGTTCCGGGAGTCGGAAAAATTGACCTCGGAGATCAAGAACAATCTTAATGAATTAGGTTATCAAATATGACGGAGAAACGGAATATTGAGGATGACCTGAAACCCAGCACCGGGGATTATATCCACACGGGAATAAAAGCAGGACTCTCAACCGCACCGTATATTGGTGGCCCGATTGCCGAGTTTTTCTCATTTGTGATTGCCCCTCCTCTGGAGAAGAGACGCAATGAATGGTTTATTGAAATCTACAAACGATTGAAGACATTGGAGAAAACGTCCGAGGAATTTAAACCTGAAAATCTTGTAAAGAATGAAAAAATTTTCAGTCTCTTCCTTCAGGCTACCCAAATTGCAATGAGGACGCATCAGAAAGAAAAACTCGATGCACTCCGAAATGCTGTAATTAATTCTATCTCGGTACCTACGATTGATGAAAATCTGCAATTAATATTTTTAAACCTTGTTGACGGGTATACTCCTTGGCATTTGAAGATTTTACATTTTTTTAATGTCTGTAGGCAAAAATCTGATAATCATAAGAGTGAAGGGTCAAATTTCTCTTTATTAGGTATAACCCGCGATGCTTTAGGAAATGCATTTCCGGATTTAATTGGAAAACAGGACATCTACGAACAAATTGTGAAAGAACTTGTCTCAAACGGTTTGCTTGAAATTACTACATCCTATGGCAAAAAAATGACCGACCAAAGAATGGTTGCATTTGAAATTACGGAAATGGGAAAACAGTTTTTGAATTTCATCAGTGACTCTCCGGGAAAATTGAGTTGATTATGCAAGAAAAATGGATTGAAACAACAATCGGAGAACAAGTCACTTTACAACGTGGATTCGATATTACTCGAATTGAGCAGAGTCTTGGGAAAATTCCAGTTGTTTCATCTGGAGGAATCTCTAGCTTTCATGATAAAGCTCAAGTGACTGGTCCCGGTGTGGTTCTTGGAAGAAAAGGTGTAGTGGGAAGTGTCTATTATATTGAATCCGATTATTGGCCACATGATACTACATTATGGGTAAAAGATTTTCACGGAAATGATCCCCGGTTCGTTTACTATTTTTTCAAGAATTTTGCTCCAAGATTAGCTAAATTAGATGTGGGTTCTGCAAATCCAACACTTAACAGGAATCATGTTCATCCCACTGAAACCATCTGGCCTTTACTCCCCACCCAACACGCCATCGCCCGCATCCTCGGTTCGCTTGATGACAAGATCGAGCTCAACCACCAGATGAACGAGACGCTCGAAGCGATGGCACGGGCAATCTTCCAGTCGTGGTTCGTGGACTTCGATCCGGTACGGGCGAAGGCAGAGGGGCGCGACACCGGGCTGCCGCCGGAGATTGCAGCGCTGTTTCCGGATGGGTTTGAGGAGGTTGACGGGCGAGAGATGCCAAGGGGGTGGAGTGTTAAACCGCTCTCTGATTCATTTGATGTAAGGATGGGGCAATCTCCTCCCGGGACAACATACAATGAAAATGGAGAAGGGATTTCTTTTTTCCAAGGCAGAACCGATTTTGGCTTCCGTTATCCTACGGTTCGGATATTTTGTACAGCACCAACCCGATTTGCTGAAGTGGGGGATACGTTAGTCAGTGTTCGGGCTCCCGTTGGAGATATTAATCTGACAACTGAAAAATGTTGTATCGGTCGTGGTGTAGCAACAGTTCGACATAAGACAGGAAGTCGATCATTTACTTATTACCAGATGCTTTCGATCAAAGACATATTTGCTCTCTTCGAATCCGAAGGGACTGTATTTGGTTCAATCGCAAAAACAGATTTTAATTCGATTGAATGTATCACGCCTCCGGATGAGATAGTGAAAAAATTTGAAGCAGTTGCATTTCCAATCGATCAAATGATTGAAAACAACGAGCAGCAGTCCCGCACGCTCGCCAAGATCCGGGATGCACTGCTGCCGAAACTGATGAGTGGGGAGATTACTGCCGTGGTGAAATTACTATGAATAAACTCGAACCTTGCTATAACTTTTCAGGTATCAATCAAGGCTTATCGTTGGTCAAAAACCTTCCATGCATCCTTCGTATAAATCAAGAATCCCAAACAGGGAGCGCTGAAATTATACTTGATGTTTTCCCAAATCCGCGAATTAAGATAATTGTGAATTTCACAGCAGACCCAAAGAAAATTTTCGGCCTTATAAATTCAGAGATCGAATTAGAATCTGTTGACGGAAAAAAAATTTCAGCATTTTTAACAGAACGAACATCATCAACAGAATCAGGAATTGTTAAAATTATCTTCGTTCCACGGAAGGAACCTGTTCAATGGATTGGAAACGATGAGACGAAAATTGTAAAAGTCATTTTTCATTTGTTCAATTTTAAAGAGACAATGGGAACCTCCAATACAACAAAAATAATCGGCAATACACACCACCTCCAACCTATTACCGAATTGAAATCTGAGAATTGGATCGTTGAATTGGAGAATATTATCCCTGATCCTTTTAATGAATTAACTCAGAAAGGCGGATATGCTCTCACTCATGTTGGATGTTTTTATCGATAGTGTAAACAATTTACTGTAAAATGGAAAACGCCCTGATCTCTAATGAAACAACAAATGGAGAACAGGGCTATGTCAATGAATGACTTTATCCAAGATTATCTTAGCGATAAGGATGAGGGTCTGAAAGCACTCGTC
>JAPKXV010000235.1 GCA_026394635.1 Methanoregula sp.
GTCGTTATCATGAACATATAAAAAAATCATCCCCCAGTCACTTTTTGGTTTGAATGTCCAAAACACTGATATTGAATGCGGGTTTGAAAAATGGATAAAATTTGAAAAAGCGTGATAAGGATGAGTAATAAGGAACTGGAAACGGTAAATCCGGGTGACAAGGTTACTGATTGAGAATCTGGATTGGTGACCATGACATTCCATGTGCCCGCGTCTGCTCCGGTAAGATCAAAAACACTGGTTATCTGGGTTGCAGAAACTACAACAACATTTGTTGCTTGAATGGGAGTACTTCCTTTCATTAATTTTACCGTTGCTCCAGTCTGGAAGTTTGTTCCTGCGAGGTTTGTTATGGTTACCGGCAGTCCCGTTACATTTGAGGTAGGATAAATACTCGAAATTGTCGGTGCAGGATTTTTTATCGTGAAACCGGTTGCCAAAGTTCCGGATTCCCCACTTGGATTGGTCACAACCACATTCCATGAACCAACGGCAGCATCCAATGGTAATGCAAAGGTGCATATAATCTGACTTGTCGAAGCCAACACACCGGATGCAGTAATATTCTGGCATCCAGAACGCGTCAGGTTTACAGTTGCGCCGGTTTGGAAATGAGTACCTGCAAGATTGGTGATACTGATAGTTGCTCCTCTCTCACCGGTGTTCGGCGTGATATCTGTCACTGAAAGTTCAGGAGGTGCTGCGGTTGTTGTTGTTGTAGTCGTATTCGTGATACTGAATCCATTCGATAAGGTGCCTGACTGGCCATCTGTATTGATCACCGTCACGTTCCATGCACCAGGTGCAGCATTGGAGGGGATGGCAAACTGGCAGGTGATATTTGAGAGAGAAACGACGGTGACACCCGATCCGGTAATCGTTGCGGCACCGCTCCCAAGCCTGACTAGTGCCCCGTAGCGGAAGTTGGTTCCGGCAATTCCTGTGATATTCACCGTGGTTCCGGCTATCCCAGTATTGGGAGTGATGCCGGTGACGGTCGGCGCTTCCAGCGGTGCGGTGGTTGCTGTAGCGGTCGCGGATGTTGTAACAGGAATTGTAGTCGGAGTAACGACAGGTACTGCTGATATTGAGCTGACGTGGGTAACCTTTGCCGGATAGAGTTTTTCTGTCATGGCGCGGTCTGCCAGTTCGGTCAGTTCATCCTTCCGGTACCAGATCCCGTCGGATTTCTTGTAGGTAAAAGCGCGTTCGTATTTGTCGGTCTTTGCATCGTATTTTACGATCAGCCAGATAGAGTCTGTTGACGATGCAGTCTTTGCAATGATGTCCCCGGCAACAAATTTCGGGCCTACAGCTGTAGTCGTGGGAACCGGGGTCGCCTGTGACGCTTCCCCGGAACAGCCGGCAAAAATGGCAAAAAGCACCACCAGTCCTGCCACAAGAAACCAGAATTCTGCCTTTTTCCTCATACATCATCCTTTTTTTATATTCAGATAATCGTATCGGAATTTTCCGCACCCGAATTCCCCGCTCACGCTTCATCGGTCACTCTTCAAGGTACAGGTGGGGTATGAACGGCCCGGGGGCCGGGTAATTACTTGGTAAGAAGACGCGGAAATATAATATTACGCGGCCGGGAAAAATGAAGTAACATCGTCCGTTTTAACAATGCGCTGCAAATTTTTGTCTGACGCTATCTTTACATAGTTGCACCGGATCTGGTATGTGGTGATGCCATGAGAAAAGCAATGGGTGAAACCTACTCAAATGCAGGAATCCTGAAAAGGACCGGCAAAGGGCTTGTGATGGACATTGCGGGCGCTGAATTTTTCGTGCTTGAAGAAGAACTCCGTGCACTCATGCACAACCAGATGGCAGATGTCGTGAACTACCAGGGGGAGGAGGAAGGGCTCAGCTGGCTGTCGCCCCTGATCTCTGCCAAAAAGATGGATATGACCACGCTCATCAACCGCCATATCTATATCGTCAATTACCCGGGTTTTAACCGGGTAATGCACGAGGACCAGCGTCACACGGTCATAAAAGAGTATCATCCGCTGGAGCCCGCAGTGACCAGAAAGTAGCAGAATTTTTAAAATATTTTCAAAGATCAATCCCCGCTATAGGTGATCGGGCATACCAGGATCCGATTACCTCCTTGATTCGAGAAATTCTGCGATGACCAGTTCCCGGTCTGCCCTCTGGTGAGGCTGCAGGGCCACCCGGTCATCGAACGTCGGGAATGCCCGTTGATAGAACAGACCAAGTGCGATCGGGGTGTTCTGATTATAA
>JAPKXV010000350.1 GCA_026394635.1 Methanoregula sp.
CAACCGCTGCACGGACAGACCACCCCCGGCTCTCAGATGAAAACGGGCGTTCGGTCATGGGATAGGAATATTCTGTACGGTGCGTAAAAAGGTTGTGAAGTATAATGGGTATCGCGGTCAGTTCAGCATCTTGCCGGGATTATCCATGCTGAATCAATACGCTTGAAAAAAATATTTTTCTGTCAAACTCACCAAAAAAGAGATCTTCCCGGCTTCCCCTGAATAGTTACGAATATTCTGAAGCTTATGGCTTCGGGATTGCTTTTGCATAACTCCAGAATTTCTTCGCGGTTTATTGTCATTTCCCTGATTGAAAAAACACTCTCATGGTAGTTTGATCCGCCGGTTTGCTCGTCACATTGAATCTAACCGGGTTGTCATTCACGAAAAAAGATTGTTTGGGCTACTTCCCGAGGTATCCGGACAGACACAAAATTTTTATTTTTACCAGCGTTCCCCGCACCGTGGGCAGATCATGGTGACTGGGCGACGGCACCGCGGGCAGTACAGCCCCCGGAACGCATCATATTCCAGGGGGATCCTGCAGTGCCTGCAATAGATCTGCTCTTCAAACCCGCAGCCATGCCTCTGCATATGCTTCTTTGTACTGAATGCTCCGTGATAAGCGTTGTGGAAAGGAGTCGATTACCGGATAGTCCCACGGACATACGATGCAAAGATACCGAGTGCACAGAGCAAAGTAAAGATAAAAAACGAGATTCTGACCGCTGTCATGAACCCGGTAAGGTTGAGAGAGGAGATGGTTTCTGTGCCTAAGTACACCGAAAAGCAGAGCATGGCGATCGCCATGGAGAGCACCTGTCCGACTGATCTCATGGTTGCGACCATGCCCGACGCGATGCCAAGATACTCTTTTTTGACCGAACTCATGATTGCGTTGGTATTCGGGGAGGAGAAAAGGGCGTATCCCAGTCCCAGCCAGAGGAGGGTGCCAATGATGAGTGCGAGCGTTGTATCCGGTGAAAGAAAGGTAAACACCAGAAGCCCCAGCGTCATCATCGCCATCCCCACTGTTGCAACGATCCTTGGTTCGATCCGGTCTGACAGCCGGCCGGCAACAGGCGAGAAGATTGTCTGGACTACGGGTTGCGCAACAAGGATCAGGCCAGCGAACTCTGCTGAAAATCCTCTCCCGTACTGGAGGTACAGGGAAAGAAGGAATGCAACAGCATAGGTCGCGCCATAGTTGATCATCGCCGCAATATTGGAAAAGGTGAAAGTCCGGTTCTGTAAAAAGATGCCTGCATCAAGAACCGGGTTTGTGCACCGCTGCTCATACCAGAGAAAAATAAAAAGTGTGATGATCCCTGTTCCAAGCCATAAAAACGCGAGGGGATTGGGCAGGCTGACCAGCCCGAAGATCCCCGAAAAGAGCATGATTCCGTAGATGAACGATCCAAGAAGGTCAAATCTCTTCTCTCCGGCATCAGCCCATTCGCCGGGGATTCCGCGCTGAGCAAGGATAATTGCTACAAGGCCAATCGGGACATTGATCAAAAAAATAGAACGCCACCCGAATGCATCAGTAAGGACACCTCCAAGAAACGGCCCGATCGAGAGCCCTGCATATACTGCAGCAACCGTGATGCCGAGCGCCCTGCCGCGTTCCCCGGGAGGGAAAACCTGCGCAACGATTGCCGTCGAGGTTGCAAAGAGCATTGCCCCACCAATTCCCTGGATAAAGCGTGCCAGGATCAGGACCTCCGGGGAGGGGGCGAGAAATGAGAGAAATGCAGCAACGGTGAAGATCGCCACGCCCCACAAAAAAACTCTCTTACGGCCGATGATATCAGAGAGCCTGCCAAATGGGACAATAAATACCGCAGCGGACATTATATACGCGGCGGTTATCCAGCCCAGCATCACCGCATCGAGACCAAATTGCGTTCCGATGGCCGGGAGCGCCACGGTGATCGAGGAGCCGGTATACGGCACAAGAAACGAAGCGAGTGATGCAACAATGAGGATGGCCTTTTTTTCGCGTTCGTCTGCCATTTCACTACCATCTGTCCTGCAACGTGAAAAAGCGTTCCAAAAAACCGGACGATATTACGACTTTGTGTTCGTGGTAAATTCCGTAGTATCCCTACAATGGCGATAGTTCATGACCGATGCAGCAAAGTACATAATGGAGCGAAAAAAGTATGGAGCGGCTCGATTTTGCTGTAATTGGTGCAGGGCCGGCCGGTCTTTTTTGTGCAATCCATGCGGCAGGACAGGGGCATCGCATTCTCGTTTTAGAAAAGATGGAGACACCTGCACGAAAGCTCCTCCTCGCCGGCTCCGGGCAATGCAATATCACCCATGAGGGTGGGGTAGAAAATTTTCCTGCCCATTATGGGGAGGCAGGGACATTCTTAAAACCCGCCCTCCTTGCCTTTTCCAACCACGACCTCATACGATTCTTTCATGAACGCGGGCTTGACATGGAGGTACGCGAAGACGGCAAGGTGTTTCCTGCAACCCGGAAATCTTCCGATGTGCTTTCCCTCCTCATCTCAGCATGCGAAAAACAGGGGGTTGCCCTGAGCTTCGGGGAACCGGTAACAGGAATCGAAAAAGAACAAGGGGGTTTTAGGATAACGACAGCGCGGAACAGGTACCATGCCTCCTGTCTTGTGATCGCAACGGGGGGCGCGTCGTATCCGGTTACCGGATCGACTGGTGACGGATACCGGTTCGCTGCCGGCATGGGGCATACGGTGACCGAGATCGCCCCTGCACTTGCACCCTTACTCATACAGGAATTCCCGTTTTCAGATCTGGCGGGCATGTCGTTTCCCCGCATGCATTTTTCAGTGTGGAGAAACAGAAAAAAATTATTCCACCACACCGGTGATGTCCTGTTTACGCATACCGGGTTATCCGGGCCGGGAATCCTTGATTGTTCACGGAATATCAGGTCCGGTGATATTGTACGCCTTTCATTTACAAACGGGGAGTGCCATGAAGGGTTCAGACGTCTCTTTCTGGAACAGTCAGCTGCACAGGGGACACACCGGGTAACATCAGTGATATCGGATTATCATATACCGGAACGCCTGGTCAAAAGGATTCTCGAACTTGCCAGCATCCCTCTGGAGATTACCTGCGCCCATCTCTCCCGCCAGCACCGGAGAGCATTGGTGAGCAGCCTCACCGGATACCCTCTTACCGTAGATGCACTAGGGGACTTTTCTGTCGCGATGGTGACGCGGGGGGGCATAACACGCGACGAAGTGAACCCCAAAACAATGGAGTCCCGGATCGTAAAAAACCTGTACTTTGCAGGGGAGGTACTTGATAGGCGGGTATAATATCCAGTCTGCATTTTCAACAGGGATGCTTGCGGCACAGGGCATCAGGAAAAATTTTCCAAAATAAAATTCCCTGAGTATTCGTCCTGATAATCCCCCTGCTGTTCACCGTAGTAACCGGTACCTGGCTCTTCGCACCCGTGTCTCCTGCCTTCACACAATACATTTGTAGTTATATGCTGCACGAATGATGGGGACTGCGATGAAGTACGAAATTTTCGGTGACAACCTCCAGATGGTAAAGATTAAGCTTTCTGCAGATGAAGGGCTCTTTGCTGAAGCGGGCGCGATGGTGAACATGAGCGGGAACATGCAGATGGAGTCCCAGCTCAAAGGGGGAATACTATCCGGGCTCAAACGGGTTCTGAGCGGTGAAAGCCTGTTTCTCACAAAATTTTCTCCTCTTGAAACGGGCGGGTTTGTCTCATTTGCCGGTAATGTGCCGGGGAAAATATTTCCGGTAACCCTTGGAAACGGCAAAGAATTCATTGCCCAGCGCGACTCGTTTTTGGCCTGCGAGGAGGGGGTCGTGCTCGATATCGCACTCATTAAAAAAATCCGGAGCGGGCTCTTTGGCGGGGAAGGATTCATCCTCCAGATGATGACGGGCACCGGCACCGCCTTTCTCCATTGCTGCGGTGATATCATTGAACTGGACTTAAAAGAAGGTGAGTTGATCAAAGTCCAGACCGGACTTGTGGTCGGGTTTGACAGCACGGTCAGCTATGACATCGCGCTTGCCGGTGGGATTACGTCAATTATATTTGGCGGGGAAGGGCTCTTTGTGACAACGCTGACCGGGCCCGGAAAGGTGATACTCCAGTCCATGGACATCGCGAAGATCGCGTCGGCGATCATCCCCTTCCTGCCCAAGCCAAAAGAAACATCGGGGAAATAAAGAACTCAAAATTATTGACTCTGTAGAAATCATCGTTTTTCCTAACGTTCTTGGGGGCTTTGCCCCCGCCACTGCGGCAACCCCCCTTGCGATATCCGTGAAAAACCGGTTCAACATGGATCTCTATCACTGATACATGGCTGGGAATTTCTCCAGAGCCATTTTTTCCGTATCCAAAACAGGCAAATGAGAGTCGGGACGCTCCTTTGTGCCCATCCTCCCAAAAAAATACGATAACCTCATGTGAAGAAAAACCAATATCTGCCCGGGACTGGCAAACCGATGGAAGATCCTGATCAGCGGGAAAACAAGTGCGGACCGGACGGG
>JAPKXV010000200.1 GCA_026394635.1 Methanoregula sp.
TGCAAGCGGGGCAATCGTCCGGCCGATGAGCGTCGCCGATGAGTACTGCCCCAGCATCTCCCCTTTATTTGAAGGGAACCTCTCTGCAATGACCGCAGAGATGACCGGGCCAAGGATTGCGGTCGCTGTTCCGTGGAAAAAACGGAGCGGGATCAGCCAGATGGGGGTAGTGATGAAGAGGTAGAGAACCGGGGCGATGAGGAATACAGCGCCGGATATGATGAGAATCCGCTTTCGCCCGAGATGGTCAGAAAGGACGCCGACCGGAAACGAGAACAAAATGCCGGCAAGGGGCGACAGGGCAGCAATCAGCCCGATAACCGCATCGCTTGCCCCGATTGCTTGGGAGAAGAGGGGCAGCACCGGGTTCTTTGATATCGTAGTTGAAAATATTGCGAAAAACCCAAGGAGGGAGATGTAATACATCATCTTCTGGTCTGGTGATAGCCGCATTATCATACCCCCTCATATACGACATCGGTGAGCAGCACGACAACCCCGGACAGGATGGCACATACCCGGTATCCAGTAACCCCCGGCGCCGGTTTTTTTGCGATGGATTATCGCCCGGACCTCTTCTTCAGTAAACCCATAAACAAACACTCATCAGCATCGATGGACTCGACGCCGGTCACGTCCTCGATCGGGAGTTCCAACCCCCGCACGATGGCGGCGGGCACACACTCGTCCGCCTCGCCCATGACCAGTTCCGCCGCGGATGCGATGTTGTCCGCGACCGCCCGTTTCGTGACCTCAAGGGTGTTGCCGAAGAGATCGCTCCTGCCCCGGTCATCGATCACGGCAACGATACCGGCACAGCCGATGGCAACGCCACTGCACCCACTCCGCATCGCGTGGGTGCGGCTGTCCGCGATGATCACGGCGACCTTTTTTCCAGTCCGCAGTCCGATCTCACTGCGGATCCCTGCTGCACTTGCGTCCGGGTCGGCAGGCAGTGGTACAAGGCAGCCGGGGGGGGCGTTCGAGCCGTCAACCCCTGCGTTGGGGAGCAGCGTGCCCCCTTTCATACAGAGCAGGAAGTGGGGGATACCGCCGACAACCTCGTCACTCTCCCGCAGTACAACCTCAGCAGTGCGGGGGTCCATCCCGTACTTCTGTGCCAGATCCTCTGCCTGCTTTGATGGCATCACGGTGGAAAGGCTGACAACTCTCCCCTCCGCAGTCGCGACCATCGATTCCGCGAGCACGAGGATGTCCCCATCCCTGATGTCGGTGCATTCCGCATTCTCTGCCGCAGCAACGATCCGTTCTGTAACATCATCACCCGGTTGTATCAGCCCGGTTGCAAGCCCAAAGACAGCAAACGAGGGGTTCACGCCCCCTTCACCATCCGTTCATAGACCTTCACCACATCGGCAGTGGCTGCCACATCATGGGTGCGGACAAGCGACGCACCTTTTACAAGAAGCATCATGGTAACGGCAAGAGAACCGTACAGCCGGTCCTCAGGGTATTTGTCGAGCAGCGAGCCGATGAAGGTCTTCCGGGAGATGGCGGCAAGCAGTGGCCGGTCAAAACGCTGGAACGCGTCAAAGCGGGAACAGAGTTGCCAGTCGTCCTCAACCGAACGCAACGGTGTCCAGATCCCGATACCCGGATCGAGGATATAGTCCGTGACACCGGCACGCCCGCAGCGTTCGGTCACGGCAGAGAGGGCCTGGATTGTTGCATCCACCCCGACCGCATCTCCGGGCCGAAAGAACGATGCCATCAGGACGGCGGGCAACCGGGACTCCCCAACCATCTTCGCATATGACTCAGATGTGAACCCGCCGATGTCATTGACAAGGTGGATATCATGCTTCAGGCAGACGGCGAGCACGCCCGGGTGCATCGTGTCAACGGACACGGTGATCCCGCTCCCGTCCAGTTTCTTGAGCGCTTCATCGATCCGCTCTGCCTCAACTTTCCCGCTGATCTGCTGGACATTGGGCGCGGTGCTCCGGGCGCCGATATCAATGATAGCAGCTCCCTGTTCTACCATCTCTGTTGCCGTTGCATGGATCGACTCCATCGGGACATACGAGTGCGGGTAGAATGACTCCATGCTGCAGTTAATCACGCCCATGATCCGGACGGGGGCATCTCCCCCCACCGTTATCCCGTTCACCACACAGTGTCGCATGTCCTCAACTTTGCCGCAAGAAATGTGTTCTCCATGAGGGTTGCAATCGTCATCGGGCCGACCCCTCCGGGCACCGGGGTGATTGCGCTGGCAATGTCCTGTACTGCTGCAAAGTCCACATCCCCCACCAGTTTTCCCTTAAGCTGGTTGATCCCGACATCGATCACAACAGCACCCTTCTTCACCATATCGGCTGTGATGACATGGGCCTTCCCCACCGATGATACAAGGATGTCTGCACGTCGCGTCTCATCAGGAAGATTGCGGGTTTTGCTGTGACAGACCGTGACCGTTGCATCTGCGTTGGTGAGGAGCGCTGCCATCGGTCGCCCGACATCAATACTCCTGCCCACCACCACCGCATGTTTCCCTGCCACACCGATCCTGTTCTCCGCAAGCAGCGTCATGATCCCTTTTGGCGTGCAGGGGGCAAACTTCGGCGAACCGGAGAGAAGGAGCCCGAGGTTATAGGGATGGAACCCGTCGACATCCTTGTCGGTGCGTACCGACCGGATCACCTGATCTGCATGAATATGTGCAGGAAGCGGGAGCTGAACGAGAATACCATCGATGTCAGCATCCTCATTCAGCTGCCGGATCGATCCGAGCACCCGGTCCAAAGTCACATCCGCGGGCAGCTCAATTCCCACCGAACCGATGTGCACCTGTTCGCAGACCCGGTGCTTCATCCGCACGTACATCTGCGAGCCGGTGTCGCTGCCAGCGATCACCGTGGCAAGATGGGGGTGCAGCCCGGACTCATCAATCTCTTCCCTTAATAGTTCGAGCCGTCGTTCCGAACATGCTTTTCCATCAAGAATCATGGTTTTTGGGTGTCAGGGGATTAAACAACATCACTCCGGATAGAGCGGGAATTTGCCCGCCATCGCAGTGACCTTGGTCTTCACATCTTTTATGGCAGCTTCATTGTGGATGTCTTTGACAACGGTTGCGATCCAGGTGCCTATCTGGCGCATATGTTCCTCTTTCATGCCCCGGGAGGTGACCACCGGGGTACCGAGGCGCAGACCACTGGTGACAAACGGGCTCTTCGTCTCATTGGGGATGGTGTTCTTGTTCGCCGTGATGCCGGCCTTCCCAAGCGCGGTCTCGGCTTCGAGCCCGGTGATTCCCTGTCCGATGAGGTCAATGAGCATCAGGTGGTTGTCCGTACCGCCGGATACAAGGCGCAGCCCGCAGTCCATTAAGGTCTCTGCGAGCACCTTTGCGTTCTTTACAATCTGCCTGTTGTATTCCTTAAATGACGGCCGGAGTGCCTCCTCAAAGCAGACTGCCTTTGCCGTGATTGTGTGCATCAGGGGACCGCCTTGCATGCCGGGAAATACCGCCTTATCGATTGCCTGTGCATATTCGGTATTGCACATGATCGCACCACCACGGGGGCCGCGGAGCGTCTTGTGGGAAGTGGTTGTGGTAAAGTTCGTGACACCGACTGAGGTGGGGTGGACGCCGGTTGCGCAGAGCCCGGCGATGTGGGCGATGTCTGCCATGCAGTACGCACCGACATCATCGGCAATCTCCTGGAATGCCTTAAAGTCAATGGTGCGGGGGTATGCCGATGCGCCGCAGACGATGATCTTCGGCTTCTCCTTTTTTGCCAGTTCTCCGACCATGCCGTAATCAAGCATCTCGGTCTTAGGGTCAAGGCTGTACTGGGTCACGTTATAAAAGTGCCCGGTAAAGCTGACCGGCGAACCATGGGAAAGATGCCCGCCCTGCGAAAGCTTCATGCTCATCAGTCCCTCCCCCAGTTTCATGAACGCAAAATAGACCGCCATGTTTGCCTGGGTGCCGGAGTGAGGCTGGACGTTTGCGTGCTGCGCCCCGAACAGCTTCTTCAAACGGTCGCGGGCAAGGTTCTCGGCAATATCGTAAAACTCGCACCCGCCATAGTATCGTTTGCCGGGATATCCCTCGGCATACTTATTGGTCATGACCGACCCCATCGCCTCAAGGACGGCACGGGAAACAAGGTTCTCCGATGCGATGAGCTCCAGCCCGTTTTGCTGCCGCAACCGCTCCTTTTCGATGATATCTGCTATCTGCGGATCTGTTTTTGCCAGATAAAACATATGCAAAAGGGTTCGCTTCAATCAGGTAATACAGTTTTGTTCATCCTGCCACATACACCGCACTCCGCTGGCATGTTATCTCCAGTCCTTTTAGAAACCGGGAGGACAGCGCATTATAAAAAAAGTATATGGGTTCTGTAGAAATTATCGTTTTTCATAACGTTCTTTGGGGCTTCGCCCCCGCAACTGCGGCAGCCCCCCTTGCGATATCCGTCGAAAATTGGTTCATCATGGATTTTGGTAATGATGTGAGATCGGGGATTTCTCCACAGCCAGTATATGCACGTCCATGCGGGGAAAATTTCCGAGGAAAAGAGCAGAAACCTTTTTTCCTTAACAGGCGAAAATACTAGTATTTATAAGTACAACCACGTCCATACTGACCAATAAGGACGTGTACTTGCACAAAAATGATGCAAAGATCACAAATATTAGAATCAAACCGGTCAAAACAGGAGTAAATGATCATGATGATGAACGGATCAGCAGGCGGGACTGCAGGCGATGACCGCATTGCAGCATTGGAACGCA
>JAPKXV010000124.1 GCA_026394635.1 Methanoregula sp.
GGCAACTCCTCGCGTTTCAGGAGATCATTGAAGACTGCTGCAAAAAATTCGGCGGGAAACTGCTCGTTGTTGCAACAGGGCAGGAGGCACTCCAGGCGAATTTACTGCTCCAGCGGCTCCAGGGCAGGTTTTCGCTGCGGGTTTCTCTGGAGTCTAAAGATGTTGACGCCGTACTCCACCAGACTGTACTCCGAAAGAAGGAGACGATGAAAAAACCACTCCTGCAGGTGCTCGACTCAGTGAATGGGGAAATCTCCCGGCATCTTGCCGGTACAAAAATTGCCCACTCGATGGACGATGATGAGGCACTCATTCTCGACTACCCTCTTCTGCCAACCCGTAAACGGCTATGGGACAGGATCCTGCACGCAGTAGATACCGGGGGGATGAGCACCCAGCTCCGTACGCAGCTCCGGCTTGCCTATGAAGGGTCAAAGAGCTCTGCACTATTCCCGATTGGGACGGTTATTCCAGCGGATTTCATCTTCAACCAGCTGCATACGTACCTGATCCGGAACGGTCTTTTGGCTTCTGAGATCAATGAGATGATCCGTAAAGAGAATGACGGGACGCCGGAAGGAGAACTCAAATCCCGGATCTGTGCACTCATTTTCCTGATCCAGCATATCGATGAATCCGTTGGCGTGTTTGCAAGCGCAGAGACGCTCTCGGATCTTCTTGTCACCGATCTCACGAAAGGCAGCGATACCCTGCGCAAACAGGTCCCCCTTTTACTCGAAGACCTGAATGTACGGGGGGTTATCAGCGATGTCGGCAACCATGTCTATCACATCCAGACAAAAGAGGGAAAGGTATGGGATGCAGATTACCAGACGAAGTTTGCTCAATACAAAGCCGATGACACGAAGATCATGTTCGAGCGCGATAAAATGTTTAAAAGCGCTATCGAGCAGAAAATCCGTGAAGTCAGTGTTGTCCAAGGCAAGAGCAAGACTCCCCGGCAGATTGATCCGACCATCTTCGGTTCACAGAAACCTGTGATAGGATTGGATGTCCCGATCTGGCTCCGGCACGGGTGGGAAGTGCAGGAGTCCGTGGTCCTGGCTGAGGCGCTGGAGGAGGGCACTGAGAGTTCGCTGATCATGGTCTTTTTGCCCCGCAAGCATCATAATGAGATCCGGAATGAACTTGCCGGCGTGCTCGCAGCTACCGAGATCCTCCAGAGCAGGGCGGTGCCGACAACTGATGAAGGGGATCAGGCAAAAAACAATATCGAAGTGAAATGCCGGAATCACCAGTCAAAAGTCAAACAGTTTATTGCCGATATTTTCCTGAATGCCAAGATGTATCCCGGTGGCGGCACTCCTGTTGATTGTCCGGATCTCGTCAAGGCAGTGCAGGAAGGTGCCCAGAATTCCATTGTCCGGCTCTTCCCCCGGTTTGGCGAGGCGGATGCAGTCGGATGGGATCGGGTTGTAACGAAAGTGAAGGGCGATTCCAAATCTCCATTAGAGGCAATTGGTTTTTCTAAACCGACCGAGGAACATCCGGTCTGCAGGGAGATCCTCTCACGACTACGATCAGGATCAAAGACAGGCAATGAATTGCGAAATATCCTTGAAGCGCCGCCGTTTGGTTGGCCAAAGGATGCTATTGAGGGAGCAATCATAGCACTCTGCGCTTCAGAGCATTTGAAGGGGGTGCTCCAGCACAAACAGATCGCTGGTAAAGAGATTAACCATAAGAACCTGGGCAAGATGGTGTTTGCAACCGAGACTATCGTGCTCACAACTGATGACCGGCTCGCCCTGCGGGGATTGTGCACCCCACTTCAGATCCCCTCTGACAGCGGCAGCGAAGCGGAGACTGCAACAAAACTTATCGGGAGTCTGCGAACACTGGCTGACAAGTCCGGTGGTGGACCCCCACAGCCGGAACAGAATGTTCCCGGTTATCTTCTGGAGTTGCAAGCCCTTTCCGGCAATTCGCTGGTTAAGGCTGTTGTCGAGCGGCAGGCGGATATTAAAAGAGATATTAAAGCGTGGCAGCAGACCGCAAAGATCATCGGTGAACGGTTGCCCCACTGGGATAATCTCACTCTCCTTATGGATCATGCAGAAGGGCTCGCCGTGCTGGAGACGGTACGTGAACAATACGATGCCATCAAAGAACGCCGGAGCCTGCTTGCGGACCCGGACCCGGTGCCTCCGCTGGTGAAAGAGATCCGTAATGGTTTGCGGGATGCACTGAAAACCGGTCTCGAACAAGTACGAGATGCTCAGGAAGTCGTGCTCGGAGAGCTGAAAAGTGACGGGCTCTGGAAGAGACTGAAAAAGCCCCAGCAGGAAGAACTGCTGAAGAATTACCATCTTATCGCATTTTCATCGGTTAAGATGGATACGGACGAGGCGATCATTGCCCAGATCAAGAAGACTCCATTGAATTCTTTTGCACCGCTGGTTAAGGCGATCGAAGGATGTCTGAAGGATATCCGTTCGGACATGGCGAAGATCCTTGAGCCAAAGACTGTGACTGTCCCGCTCTCTTCCGGGGTCATCGTGAAAAATGAAAAGGAACTCGATGCGTTTCTCGCCGATGTACGGGAGCGGGCAAAGGTCGAACTGGACAAAGGCAATCGCGTGATGCTGAAATGACGGTGCTGGAGAAATCTGCCCGGAACCAACTGGACAAAGCGGTGCAGGCAGCACGCCGGGCGGCAACAACCGGCGCAGATCGGGCACTGCGGGCACTTTCCGTGGAGCAGGAAAAGAAACCGGCACACCTCTCTCCTGAACAGAACGAACTGCGCCGGCAGCTCCGTATTGTCTGCC
>JAPKXV010000041.1 GCA_026394635.1 Methanoregula sp.
GAGATGGTCTTTGTGCTGGATATGCAGGGTGGCATTCTTGCGGTAAATGAGACTGTCGAGAAACGTCTCTCGTATACCCAAAGGGAACTTGCCGGCACGAATGTTCTGCTGTTGCATGTCCCCGAACGGCGGGACGAAGCGCTCCGCATTGTGCAGGGAATGATTGCCGGAACCATTGATTCTTGCCTGGTGCCCGTTCTTGCAAAGGATGGTACGCGTATCGAAGTCGAGACAAAGGTTACCCGCGGGTGGTGGAACGGCAGCGAGGTGCTCATCGGGGTGACGAGGGACATCACCGAGCGCCAGAGGATGGAAGAAGTCCTCAAACAGAGTGAGAAGAAGTACCGGACACTTTTTGAAGGGGCACTGAATCCGATACTGATTGCGGATGAAGAAGGGAGATATGTCGATGCAAATGCAGCAGCCCTTGTGTTCCTCGAGACAGAAAAGGAGGAGTTTATACGAAAAACAGTCTGGGATTATTCACCGCAACGGTTGATTGAAGAACAGAAACATGAACACAGCGCCTTTACCGAGCCCCGTACCCTTGAGACCGTATACTCTGTACATGGAAAGGAAAAAACATTGATCTTGAATATTATTCCCGTGGATATGCTGGGCAAGAAATACGTCATCGGTATCGGACAGGATATCACCGAACGCAAGAAGATGGAAGAGGCACACCGGGAGAGCGAAGAAAAATTCAGATTAATTACAGAAACAATCGATGAAGCCTTTTGGATGGCTGATGTGGAAATCGGAAAGATTTTTTACGTCAGCCCAAGTTTCGAGCGTATCTGGGAACTTTCCCGGGAGAGCCTTTATAAAAACCCGCGGTCTTTTTTGGATGCTGTTCATAAGGAGGACCGGGAGCGTGTGCTGGCTGAGCTCGAAATCGAGAAAACCGGACAGCCGTTCGACCATGAGTACCGCATTGTCCAGCCTGATGGAAATATCCGGAATATCTGGGACCGTGGATTCCCCATACGGGATGAAAAGGGGCAGATTTCTATCTATGTGGGAGTCGCGACGGATATCACAGAGAGAAAACGGGCGGAAGATGCGCTGCAACTAAAGGATTTTGCAATCGAATCGTCAATAAACGCGATCGCCATCGCAGATCTGTCTGGTAACCTGACCGACGTCAACCCGGCATTCCTCTCTATATGGGGGTACGAACATCGGCAGGAAGTAATCGGGCGATCAGTGCTATCCTTTTGGAAGGTGCCGAACGATGCGCAACAGGTTGTTGATGGAATACAGGCGCAGGGAACCTGGTCGGGTGAGATGACGGGGCAAAGAAAAGATGGCACACCGATACCGGTCCAATTGTCGGCAAACCTGATCCGTGATGTTGCCGGTACGCCTGTCGCCATGATGGGATCATTTATCGACATCACCGAACGCAGGTGGGCAGAAGAGAAGAACCGTGAACGGCTGGAGACACTGCTGCGGCTTTCGGAGATGGGGTCAGCCAGTGACCAGGAACTTATGGACTATGTTCTCGATGCCGGATGCCGACTCACGAACAGTTCGCTTGCTTTCATCGGGGTGATGTCACAAGACGAGACCGTATTTGACATCACATCATGGTCAAAATCCGCAATGAAGGACTGTTACGTTGCCGCATCCCCGATCCATTTTCCTATCGATAAAGCGGGCATCTGGGCTGAAGCAGTAAGACAACGAAAGCCTTTCATTGTGAACAACTACCCTGCACCGCAGATGGGGAAAATTGGTCTTCCCCCGGGACATGTTCCCATCACCCGTTTTACTTCATTGCCGATCTTTGACGGGCAGCGGATCGTGATGGTCTCTGCTGTGGCCAACAAGGAAACTAACTATTCCGACCTGGATGTCTATAACCTCACCCTTCTGATGCATGGCGTCTGGAATCATATAAGGAAGCGTTCTGCGGAGTCTGCATTCCGCCAGCTGAGTGCGGATCACAAGGTAATCATTGACCATGCACCGGCAATGGTCTGGTACAAGGATACGAAGAATA
>JAPKXV010000232.1 GCA_026394635.1 Methanoregula sp.
GACAACCCGCTGATGGTCGGCGTGAAGGTCCCGAACCCCGCTGCCGATTACGAGATGACCGAGAGCGCAGTTCTCCTGACCCTGCGGGAGCAGCAGCGGCAGAAGGAGCGTGCTGAGAAGAAGCGGCTGCTCTACGTTGCCCTGACACGGGCGAGGGATCATCTGTTCATGAGCGGGACGGCGCCGGAGGATTCTGGTTTATCTTTCGATCTTGCCCGGTCCCGGATTGAGTGGGTGTTTACGGCGCTGGGCGTGACCAGCGATGCGATTGCGGCTGGTAGGGTTGATTTACCCGGAGATTTCCGGCTTGCGATTGTTTCTGACCCGTTGGCGATTCCTGCTGAGACCGGGCGGGTCGAGCCTTCGCTTCTCATTGTACCGGAGGAATGTGCGGGGAAGTCCGGGACATGGACTGCTCCGGTGTATTCTGCCGGACCGGGGCGGGTGAAGGTTGTTTCTGTTTCGGAACTGGAGAAGACGAAGGGACCGGTTCCGGTTCGGGAACCTGTGGTGTCGAAGTATCTGCCGGGAGTTGAGGGGACTATCAGGGGTACGATTATTCATGAGGTGCTGCGAGGCAGGGATGCTTCAACCGTGCTTAAAGAATATGGAGAATATTCGGAGGAGCATGTCCGGCAGTGCGAGGAGATCGTGGCCAAGTTCCTTTCGTCCGATCTGATGAAGCGGGTGAAGCGGTCGTATTGTGAGGTCCCGTTTGTTGTTACTGTTGATGGGAAGCGGGTGACCGGGAAGATTGACCGGTTGTGCGAGTTGTTGGACGGTTCGTGGGCTGTGATTGATTACGCGGGTGACCGGGAAGATTGACCGGTTGTGCGAGTTGTTGGACGGTTCGTGGGCTGTGATTGATTACAAGAGTGAGGCTTCATCGGATTATGCTGCCCTTGCTGAGGAATACGCGGTTTCGATGGGGGTGTACTACGAAGCGGCACGGCAGATTGTTGGTGCTGATGTTTCGGGACGGTTATACTTTACGGAGACGGGGGAGTTTCACGCGGCGAGAGTTGATGCGGGAGTGTGAGGAGAAGGGAGTGAGGTGAAAGAGCATAACCAAAACGCATCTCGTTACAGAATCTCTAAAATCATAACGTATCGATTGATGGTTTGAGATTTGACGTCGTACAAGCGCGAACCGGGTCTTTTTGGGGAACTTCCGATGTTAACCCGGCAGTGGAATGCGGCGATTGCAGCGTGACAGGTTATCTGCGGGTCTTCTCCTGCATGTCCCGGGCAAACTCTTCCGCATTCCTGATGTCTTCGGCATTGGGTCTGCCCTTGTTCAGCCCCCCGAAATACGCGAGAAAACTGTTCGTGTTCCATCCCGCACAACCGAATTCACCGAGAACCGTGTACCCTTTCGCTTTTAATTTTTCCCGGAGCTGCGAGTGATTTTTTTCGACAAATTCCCTGCCCGCAAAGGCGGCCGGGGCCCCGTAGGTCGAAAAGATGAATGCTTTTTTGCCTGTGACCTGCGGCAGTTTATCGGCAAGGTCGAGGAGAGATTGGTGGTGTTTTGCTGAATAGATCCCCGAGCCAAAGCCAATCAGATCATACTCCCGGAGATCTTCAGGGATAACCTCATGCGGCGTTTTTACCGGCGCATCAATAACTTTTGCAATACTTTTGGCGACCTTCTCCGTATTTTTGTGATGATAGGAGAACACAACTACGAGAGATTTCATTGTAACAGATCCTTCCAGCTCATCTTCTTTCTCATTCTTGTTCAGGTTTCCTGCGAAGCCGAACTATTTTTTTGGTGTTTGAATTTTTTTGTGCCCTTTACCCTATGCCAGCTTCGGAGTGGCGGAACATTCGTACGCAAATCCTTCTGCATCTGATGAGATCAAAAGATTGGGAAAAATGGTATGGAGAGATACAGAGAGTTTCCCTGGGGGTCACACTAATTCATCAGGATTGATATCGGCATCTGTGCAGATTTGTTTCACTATTTTTGGGTGCAGGATTTTCCCGGCATGATCCGGTACAGTTACCCGGATACCAGAATCGTTTTTTTTAAATTTTATGACTCCCGCTCTGACGTAC
>JAPKXV010000344.1 GCA_026394635.1 Methanoregula sp.
AAAACCGGAACGGGGTGGGGGTACCCTCTCATGTGCTCAGGGGTGGGGGGTGGGTCATCGTACTCAGGACCCCTCACGCGATCGCAGATGGGGTCCTGATCGGATCGGGTGGGGGGTATACCCCATGTCCGCGAGTGGGGGGTGCCACCCTGTTGTCGTCGGGAAGTTTCTGGGAATTGGTCTGGTGTGGGGAAAACAGAGGGGGGTAAATGGTTTTGAAGGTGGGGGGGTAGGGCTGGCGGATGAGAGGGGGGTCCCCGTCCCACCCGGTAGCCGGAGGGGGTGGAGGTATCCCTCCGGTCTGACACTGACCGGAAATTGCGGCACTCCGTCGTGAGTTCCACACGAAGGGGCGGGAATGACCGTATAAATGCCGCTGCATTCCGGGAAGACCATGCTGCCATTGACATTAGTACAGTAAACCTTATTTTTCCCGATACCTATCACTCTTCGATTATTTATGGAACAAAAGGAACTTGGTGAATTTATTAAAAACATTGACACGAAAGTGCTCAAGGACGCGGCAAAGAAACTCGGGCTGAAGCTGGGTCGCTGCCCGACAAAGATGAGCATTGCAAAGATGCTTCCTGAAGAGACCCTGAAAAAACTTGCAAAAAAGTGAATGGTTACATCCCATTTTCAAACGGGTGCACTTTCCCGCACTCGTAAGCGGCGGGAAAGAAAGCATAAGACCGCCTATACCAGGGATGTACTTCCCTAAAGCACCCCGTCCCAGACAGGATGCTCATTTTTTTGTCGTTGGATCGATCCTTTGGCAGGAACAGCTGGTATATTGCCATCATCCCATCCAAAGAATCATGAGGATTACTCATGAAACGCATAACCATCAACGCACTTGTAGATATCGGCTGCCTGATTACGTTCATCCCGTCCCTCATCTCCGGGCTTGTCCTGTATCTCGTTCTCCCGGAAGGCGGAGGGTGGGGCAGCGGCTGGGCTACCTACCTAAGTATCCCCCGCAACCAGTGGGTCACGATGCACAATTACACGAGCCTGTTGTTCGCCGCCCTGCTCATCCTCCACCTGCTCCTGCACGGGAAATTTTTCCGGAACATTAACCGGATTCTTGCAGGAAAGGAAAAGAGCGGGACAGAAGAGTGAACTTTTTTTTGATATATTCAGGATCCCTGCCACTCAAGAGTGATCCCAACACCCACTTCCTGCACAGGACAATAGTTCGTAAGGGCAAGTTTTGCTGACAACGATGTGCAGTGGCAGGCATGCAGGGATTTGAGGTGAAGGTCCCGGAGATATTCTCCCGTTTGCCGGAGCCGCTCCGGCTCCGGGGAGAGGAGATGCATTCCGCCGATGATACCAGCAACCCGGCTCTCCCCGCAGACCTTCCGGGCATACTCCGTGATAGTGCAGATCCCTGCATGCGAACAGCCGGTAATAATGACCAGTCCGTCACCGGTACGATACGCGAGGGCGGAATCGTCCATTAGAGTGTCGGGTTCCGTCCTGCCATCGGGCAGGACGATTCTCCGTTTCCCCGGAGCTGCCTGTTCGAAGGCGAACTTCCGGGGGATCTCCCCCAGAGATCGGAAGAGCACACGTCTAAAGACACAATCCTCCGTGATCCAAACCGGTTTGTCGGAGAGGTTGAGCGGGAACTGGCGCCGCACCTCCGCCTCCCCGAGGATCGAGCCGTTGTTCCGGAGCGGGATCTTTTCTTTCGGGTAAAAACAGCGGGTGTGCGCAATAAGTTCCGGTACCCGGTGCGGATTACCTTCGATCTTCGCTTCGGTGAGGTGCCGGACAAGCATGACCAGCGCTCCAGAATGGTCGAGATGGCCGTGCGAGAGCGCAACGTAATCCAGATCCCGCAGGCTGATGCCCATCTTCTCCGCATTGGCAAGGAACAAGCCCGAGTAACCTGTGTCAAACAGGATCTTCTTTTCGGCAGTCCTTATGAGAAACGAGAGCCCGGGCTCACCCGCGAAATACCGGTCCGTGAGGGTAGTGTTATCGACAAGAACCGTGAGGGTAAGCCATGACGTCATGGAGAAGTATCCGACCATGGAGGGCATTAGGCTTTTCTTTTCCGGGATATTCGTGTGAATTCCGCTGACAGGTATTTCATATACGCCATCTTCTCGCAGGTTCTGGTACGGAGCGATAGTTTAAATGATTTATGCGCATATGAGTAAATATCGTATCATAACCGTATGATTGGTGACACAATGCCAGAACCAACAATAAAAAAAACCAACAACGATGAATCAGCTGCCCCGGCTCAACTGGGATGCATCGATGAACAAACCTGCGCGTGCGGTGAAAAACACGAACAATATACCGGAGATGTCAGCCACCGGGACACCTGCGCGTCCCCCCTGAAATTCGGA
>JAPKXV010000123.1 GCA_026394635.1 Methanoregula sp.
CATTCCGGGACACCCGGCTTATGAGTTGCTCCCGTCGGCGTTGCTAATGTATGATGGCGCTGCATTTCAGCTCAATGCCAGTTTACTGCTGATGTACAACAATAAGTTTTACGGTGGCCTTGCTTACCGGCTCAATGATGCAGTATCGGTGCTGGCCGGCGTCAGTATTAAAAGTCTCCGCATCGGGGTAGCATATGATATCAGTACATCGGCCATGAGCAGGTATAACAGCGGCGGGTTGGAAGTTATGGTAAATTACTGCTTTAAAATTGACATGGATAAATTCCGGAAAAGTTACAGAAATACACGTTTCTTATAAAAGAAAATGTGTAAATTTGCTGTTTTGCTTGAAAAAATCAGATTTAAAATAATAAAATTCAATGCGTAGCGTTATTTTTCCTCCATTAATCTGCCAACAAATGAAAAAATTGCTCATTTATTCCGCACTGCTCATATTTCTGGGAAGTTGCGGTAACTCAGGAAGTGGTGAGCTTACGGGAGTAAAAAACCGAAAGCGTTACTATGCCCCGGATCCGTTTGGTATGGTTTACGTTCCCATGGGTTCCTACACCATGGGCGTCAGCGATGAAGATATGCCTTATGCCCAGCTGAACAACCCGAAAACTGTTACTGTCCAGGCTTTTTATATGGACCAGACCGAAATTACAAACAACGAATACCGGCAGTTTGTCTTTTGGGTTAGGGATTCAATTGCCCGTCGCATCCTCGGCGAAACAAAACCTGAGCTGTTTTTTGTCTCTGAAAACAAAAAAACAGGAGAAGAATGTCATGACTTACAGTAAGGAAGATAATTGGAAGTTGGAGATATATCAAGCGGCAAGAGAGACGGGATGGGATGGATTTAAGGAGTGATCTGGCAGCGGTGTCAGGTGCATTTTATCCGAAATGTGCTATCTCGGACAGCCCGGAAAGATAGAGCCTTTATTATGTAAAAATTGCATGAGATTACAGAATCTCCGACCCGGGAATCAGCGCCGGTTTATTTACGGGAAGCAGTAGAGTCAAGGGTAAATGGCGGAAAAAATCAAAGACAAAGAAAATCATATCGGAGAGACAATTTACAGAACTTTTAGGACTTGACTGAATGCGAAGATTTTTCTGCCGGTGGTTGAACATAAATACGCCATTAAAACAAAAATACTTGCGCTATTCCGGGATGCGCCTTATTATCATGGTGGATGAAACATTGTGGGAGAAAAATTGATGAAATTGTTAATAACCGGGGGATGCGGATTTATCGGGTCGAATTTCATCCGCTACCTGCTCGGGCAAAACAAAGAAATAGAGATCGTAAACCTGGACAAGCTGACCTATGCCGGGAACTTGGAGAATCTCCGAGATATCGAACGCGATCCCCGATACCGATTCATAAAAGGCGATATCTGCGACCGCAGCCAGGTCAGGGATGCTGTCGAGGGTTGCGATGCGGTTATCAACTTTGCGGCGGAAAGTCATGTGGACCGCTCCATCGCCAAAGCCGATGCCTTCGTGCGAACGGGAGTTATCGGGGTTCAGATGCTCCTCGATGTTTCACATAGAGCGGGCATTCCGCGGTTCATCCAGATAAGCACGGACGAGGTGTACGGCTCAATCCGGAAAGGAGTGTTCACCGAGGAATCGCCCCTGAATCCTTCCAGCCCCTATTCAGCCTCCAAGGCAGCCGGGGACCTGCTCGCCCTGTCTTACCATAAGACATTCGGAGTGCCGGTGATCATCACCAGGAGCTCCAACAATTACGGCCACTGTCAGTACCCGGAAAAACTGATCCCGCTTTTCATCACCAACTGCTTTGAAGGCAAAACCCTCCCGCTTTACGGCGACGGGACAAATGTCCGGGAATGGATCCATGTACTCGATAACTGCCGCGCCATCGAGCTTGTTCTTGAGAAGGGAGTCCCCGGAGAGGTCTACAACATTTCCAGCGGGAAAGAGCTTTCCAATAGTGAGATCGCCCTTGCCATTGTCCGGACGATAAAAGTTCCCGAAAGTTTCATTACCCCGGTAGCGGACCGGCCCGGCCATGATTTTCGCTATGCAATGGATTGCACAAAAATTTCCGGACTCGGTTTTTCGCCCCGCATCGATCTGGAAACCGGCCTGGAGGAGACCGTACTTTGGTACCGGGACCACCCCCAA
>JAPKXV010000217.1 GCA_026394635.1 Methanoregula sp.
TACCCTGTACTATCACCTCATCCTCACGGACGACTGCAACCTCTGCTGCTCCTACTGCCGGGCAAAAGCATTTGACAGGGACTCCGTGGATGATGGGCCTGCGGTCGAGGTCGATGAAAAACTGCCCGCCGATCTGGATTACGACCCGGGCCTGCTTTATAATTTTTTAAGAGAAGACCCCTGCCCGACGCTCACGTTCTACGGTGGCGAACCCCTGCTGAAGACGGACCTGATCCAAAGGATCATGGACAACGCACCCGTCCGGCATTTCATGGTCCAGACCAACGGGCTCCTGCTTGACCGGCTCGCGCCGGAGTACGTGAACCGGTTTTCAACGATCCTTGTCTCTGTTGACGGGAGGGAGGGGCTCACCGATGCACACCGCGGGGCCGGAACGTACCGTAAGGTGATGGATAATGTGCAGCGGATCGTTGCGAATGGGTTTTCAGGGGAACTGATCGCACGGATGACGGTGACGGAAGCGACAGATATCGTGGACGCTGTCACCTACCTTGCTGATAATCCGGACCACAGCTTTTCCTCCATCCACTGGCAGCTGGACGCAAATTTTGCACACGATTTTTCCCGCCGCAGTTTTGCATCATGGGTACAGCACCACTACAACCCCGGCGTCCACACGCTCGTCCGGCACTGGGTGCACCTGATGGCTGAGCACCGCAGGGTACCTCGCTGGTACCCGTTTCTCGACCCGATGGATGACCTCCTGAACGGGAGAGCAAGCCTCCTGCGCTGCGGATCCGGCCATGCAAATTACAGCATCATGACCGACGGGCACATCGCCCCGTGCCCCATCATGATCGGCATGAGCCAATACTATCTCGGCCATATCGGCACAACCCACCCCGGAGACCTGCCCCGTATTGCAGTCGGGGGGGAGTGCACCGTATGCCGGATCCGGGACTTCTGCGGCGGGAGATGCCTGTATGCAAATATCATGCACCCGTGGAAACCAGATGAGCGGCAGCTCGTCTGCGGCACCGTGGAGACCCTGCACGCAGCACTGACCGGGGCGCTTTTGCAGGTGCGGTCTCTAATCGCAAACGGTATCCTGTCACCGGGTGATTTCGCCCACGAGAAATACAACGGCTGCGAGATTATCCCATGAATGGAATTTAAGTGCCCGGCTATGCAGATGCATTTATACCCAGCAGGTCGATATTTATGCGCAGCGTCAAACCTGCGTGAGTAAAACAATGGAAAAAAGAGGTTTTGGCGGCCCGAAAAACTTCGGCCCCCGCGAGATGACAAAAACAGTCTGTGCAGACTGCGGCAAAGAGTGTGAAGTCCCCTTTAAGCCCACAGAGGGAAGACCAGTTTACTGTCGGGATTGCCTTCCGAAACACCGGACGCCCCGCTTCTAATCGTTCACAATCTTTTACAAATTTCTCTTATTTTTAAAAAAACCGGTTCACAACTTCCGCAGCGCTTTTTCGATCGCCAAGCGCCCGCACCCTCACCGGTACCATACTATCCCCGGCACAAGTCAGTAGAGCGGGAAAAAACCCTGCAACTCACCTGCGGTCGCCGCGGATCTCCTCGCGGAACCGGTGGAGGAGATCATAGACCATCATCCGGAACTCGACGCCAACGTCATCCCATGACCTGATGCCGTTCTCGTTTGTTGCTGCCCGAGGAGTGCCGATGGTCGGGTCGGGTGTTGCAGACGCGGCACCGTTGGTCAGGCCCGTGCGGAATAGCCTGCGGAGAATCTCGTAATAGCCGGTAGCAAGGACGAGCAGAAAGACGATGGGGGCAACGAGAATCGACAGTATCTGGAATAAGTTATTGATCTCTGCACTGACAACCAGCCATCGTACGACCGCTAGCAGGAACGTGATGATAAAGACGCTTCCGAACGCCCTGATGATAGGAGCGGGCAGGTCAAGCGGGAACGGAAACGCAGTGAAGATTTCAGCGATAAACAGGATGATGCCGATAAGCAACAGCAGCCAGAAGTTGGCATTTAAAAATTCAACAACTGGAGCACAGCCGGGGTAAATTGATTTTAAGATGTTGGCAAGCACTATGACAATAAGAAATGTGAGGATCCCGATCATCCTTGTCACAAAGACCCAACCCAGTGACTTTTCCCCGAACCAGCGCATGACAAAAATCCTTCGTACGTATTGGTGAACGTATTATAAATCCCTCTTGCCCGGGCACAACGCTTTTATGTCCGGCACCAATTTTCCACTATGCAGGTCAATTGTAAACGCTACGGGCTCTACCTCCTGCGCTGGCAGGCGAGCACCCCCATCCTTGCCGGTGTCGGTGTCCTGCTCGCGTCCATGGGACAGTGGGTCGCCGCGATCGTGGCAAACCTGATCGGCGGGCTCATCTTTTTCTGGGTCGACCAGTTCATCTTCACATCGCAGTCGCTCGCTGCCCAGTGGGAGGTAAAAGAGAACATCACCTGTGCGGACTGCGGGAAGGTTGCCCGCGGGTACCGGCTCGTCAGGTCGGGGGATTATGACAAATCCTCTGACCGTGCGCCGCAGTTCCGGTGTGAGGAATGTTCAAAGAAGAAATCCGAACAGCTGCGCAGTAAAGGCGTAAAAGTCCACTAAAGAATTTTTTGACGCATATGCGGACCGGAATAGGTACCATGGTATCGGACGCTACGTAAAATTTTGTTCATTATTCATCAAAAAAATACAACAATGTATAAATATATACAAAGTACACAGTTAAGCCAGACGATTGCCGCCATGAACGGGATCTCCCGGTATCTAGGGAAAAGCCGTTTTCGGGGATAGTCCTTATCAAAATTTGCCATGCGTTGCTGGACAACGCTCTGGACGGTGATGCCGGTGGACTGGACATTGCATTAACAAAAAAAGATCTGAACCTGAGAATTGATGAATTTATTACGATTGTGAACACCCAGCCCAAACCGCTGGTCATTCCGCTCTGCGCACAACTGCCGCTGCCGGAAATTTCCCCGCTCCGGATCTATTCGGCGCTCAAATCGGACCGGGGATTTCTCTTAGAGTCTATGGATGGCAGCGAGAAGATCGCCCGGTACTCGTTTATCGGCACACAACCCGCATTGCTGGTCACCATCGGTGATACGATTGAGATCTCGGGCGACGAGCCGTTTGTATCCATCGCCCAATTCCCCGAAGGAAAGAACCCTGTGGACTCCATCCGGTCGATCCTTTCCCGGTTCCACTACACGAACGTGAAAGCGCCACGGTTTTTTGGCGGGATGGTCGGGTACTTTGCCTATGATATCGTCCCGACCCTCTTTTCCCGGGTGCGGGATGAACACCCGTCTTCAAAGGAGCGATCCCCCCTTGCCCGGTTCATGCTCACCAAGGACTGCATCGTATTTGACCACACCGGAAAAAAACTGTACCTCTTCATCAGCCCGTGCCTGACCTATGACTCCGATCCCGCGGCAGAGTACCGGCGGTGTGTGGCATCCATCGCATCGCTTGCCGGACAGATCGAGACCATCGTGCAGCAACCGGAACAGGAAAAGGAAAAACCCGTATCCCGCACAAAACACACTCCCCGCTTTACCGAGAACACAAAAAAAGAGGAATTCAAACGAGCGGTAGTACGGGTAAAAGAGCACATTGTAGCAGGCGATATCTTCCAGGCGGTCATCTCGCGAAGTATTGAGTGCCCGGTGCAAAAAGACCCGTTCCCGCTGTACCGGGCGCTGCGGGAGATAAACCCGGGCCCCTACATGTATTACCTCGACTTCTGCGACGAACAGGTGATCGGGGCAAGTCCCGAGATGCTTGTCCGGGTGGAGAAACGGCGCGTGACAACGGTTCCGATAGCCGGCACCCGCCCGAGGGGGAAAGACCAAAAAGAGGATGAAGACCTCGCCCGGGACCTCCTCAACGACGAGAAAGAGCGCTCTGAGCACACGATGCTCGTTGACCTTGCACGCAACGATTTGGGACGCGTGTGCCGGTTCGGCACCATCGAGGTCCCCGAGTTCATGGGAATTGAAAAGTTCTCGCACGTCCAGCACATCGTTTCGACCGTACAGGGGATTTTGCGGGACCACCTCGACTGCTATGATGCGTTCATGTCATGTTTCCCTGCAGGAACCGATTCCGGGGCCCCAAAGATCCGTGCAATGCAGATCATCAGTGGTCTGGAAGGCAAACCCCGCGGCCTCTATGCCGGAGCTGTCGGCTATATCGGGTTTGACCGGAACCTTGAATTCGCAATCGCGATCCGCACGATCACCGTGCATAACGGGTGCGCAAAAATCCAGGTCGGTGCGGGTATTGTTGCGGATTCCGTTCCCGAGAA
>JAPKXV010000340.1 GCA_026394635.1 Methanoregula sp.
CTGAAATTCGGCGCCTGGATCGTCGCGTTGCTGGGATATTTCAGCTTCACAATGCGCCGGATATACCCATATCCGTCGGGTTTTATATCACCAACAGAGTTGTGCATCATTCCATCGAATGTGGTTAACGATATATTGAACCGGTACGGGCGATCTCCAAAGATCACCCGTTGCTGGTAGTCATCCGGATAGGAAAAGGATGTGCTGCAGAAGAACCGGTTCACTTTGCTTAATTTGAGGATGTTGGGGGTTTCTTTTGAGATTGTGAGCCCGAACCGTTCGATCTCATCTTTTTGGAGGTTGTTCTTAGTCTCCCAGGGGGGGTTGGCAGGCATACCTGGATCCTCAACAAGGATGACACCGGTACGGTATGCCACCGCATCATAATCGATGGACCGTGACTGCAGGCCGATGAGAAGCCCCGGGATCATGGTCGCCACCCAGATCAACGCGATCATGAACATCGTCATGCCCGCGAGAAAATCAATAGAGAGGTTTCCCCCATCATCAGGCATACGACGGAATCAACGCCCCTGTTGTTGCATCAAATAATAAGATTTGCTTGCTGTCCTGCCGGTTCAGCGTAACGGTATAGATCCCATTTCCCAGTTCCAGGAGTTGGATTTGATCCGTTTGTAGTGGGGTTGACCCGAAAAGAATACCAATATTTTTCCTGACAAGATCCTTTGGCGGGGTAAACGAACCAGTTCTGATTTCCTGCCCTGGATATTCTCCCTGCCAGGGCACCCATTGCCACCCCGATACATCATAATACAAGAGGGCGCTCTGGTTCTCGTACCTGATCCCAAACGCCCATTTCGTCGCCCTGCCCTCAGTATCGATATTATTACCCCGGATGTAATGGATCGTGATAGGTGAGGAGACCCCCTTGGTTTCGATAAGGGCTGAAGGGATCTGGTCAACAACATATTCTAAAGCGATCGGCTTGGGTTGGCCGGCGTCTGGCAGGGGAAGAAGACCCACATCTGGTCTGATAGTGGTTTGCGTAGTTGACGGGGTGTTTGGTGTAGCGAGCTTTCCCCCCAGGTAGGTTACAGAAACAAGCAAGATAATAACAAGCGTGAGAAGGATGGCAAGTATAGTGGATCGGCGCATGGTCTTCCTTAGTGGCTAATAGGTGGGAAATGAGATATAAATATTGGTAAAATATCCTAAAAAACCAATAATCCGTCTGGTAAGCGTTCTTTGTTCCGGGTAAGAAATACGGGGAAAATCTCCGTCATCCTGATACGCGGGTTCTCAATTCAGACACATGATCACGGCACGATCTTTGTGATGGGGATCTCTAAAATATCCGCCGCACCGCACTCCTTGAGTTTTGGGATAAGATAGTTGACCATACTCTTTGGGACAACCGTCTGGATGCTGTAGAAGTCAATCCCGTGCAGCCGGCTCACGGTCGGCTTTTTCATCGCAGGCAGTGCGGCGACAATCCGTTCCATCGATTGGGAAGGGACATTCATGGTGAGCAATACTTTGTGGCGTGCCTCGATGACACCAGACAACAGTGTTCGGATCTCCTCGATCTCTTTACGTTTTTGAGGTTCTGCCCAGCTTGCCTTGTTGGCGATAATGACGGTATAGGATTCCATGATCTGGCCGATAATCTTAAGGCCGTTTCTCCGCAGGGTCGTGCCGGTTTCGGTGAGGTCTACTACCACATCCATAAGATCGGGAACCTTCGCTTCTGACGCACCAAATGAGTGGAAGAGCTGTACCGGGATAGTAAGGGAGGAAAAAAACTTTTTCGTGAGTTCCGGGTACTCGGTGGTTACCCTGCTGCCCGGCCGGATCTGTTCGACAGAATCGATCAGTTCATCACGGTGGACCGCAACGACGATCCGGACGTTGCCCTCACCGGTTTTGCTGTACGAGAGTTTTGCCACTTCCACGACATCGGAGCCGGTCTCCCGGACCCAGTCCAGGCCGGAGATGCCGATATCAAAATATCCTTTATCTACAAAGGTCGGGATCTCCTGCGGGCGCAGGATCTTCACCTTGCCGATCCGGGCATCATCGATGCGCGGGTTGTAATCCCGGTCAGTCCGTTTGACTTCGAGATCTGCCTCCCTGAACAGTTGCAGGGTCTGCGCCTCAAGGCTTCCCTTTGGGAGAGCGATGGTGATCATACAAGTACACATCAGATGCGGGACAAAAAAAGGATGCTGCCTTGCTTTCACTTAAAAGGTGTGCACGACAAGACCGCTCAAAAGTTTGGGCTCAAACCACGTGGATTTTGGTGGCATAATCCCGTCGGCATCTGCGATGGCGAGTACTGCATCGACGTTCACCGGCTGCATCACAAACGCAATCGCGTAATCTCCGCTGTCCACCATCTGCTCAAGGTCCCGTATCGGACGTGCACCCCCGAGATACTGGAGGCGGTTGTCCCCGCGGGGGTCGGTGATGCCCAACATGCCTTTAAGCACATACTCCTGGAGCACTGCGACATCGAGGGACTCGAGCGCAGTCGCACGAGGGTCAATGCTGCGGGTGCATTCGTACCATTTCCCGTTGAGGTACAGGTGCATGATGTGATACAGGTGCGGCTTCTGAATTTTTGGTTGAATGTGATAACCAAAAACATCTCCATTCTCATAGGGTTGTACATCGAAAAATTCCCTGAGACCGGTAAGGAATGATTGCGGGGAAAAGGTCCCGATGTCGGTGAGTAACCTGCTGTACCCATGGATCCTGACCCGGTTATGGGCAAAAAGCACTCCCATGAACCGGTTTATCTCCTCTCCTTTTTGCACATCCTTGTTCAGATCCGCCACATTGACCGCGGATTTTGCACGGTGGTGCCCGTCAGCGATATAGACAAGGGGAATTTGTGCAAACCTCTTTTCAATCTGAAAAAGTATTGACGGGTCGGAAATCCGGTATATCTGGTGAACCCCCCCGTCTTTGATGCGCACCTCAGCGTCCGGGACTTCAGCGGGAGATACAAGAGATTCGATAAATGAGAAGATTCCATCCGAGTCACGGTAGAGGAGGACGACCGGGCCGTTGTGCGTTTGCGTCACCTCA
>JAPKXV010000393.1 GCA_026394635.1 Methanoregula sp.
CCTTTCACAAGTCCGTTATTCCGATTCGCCGACGACCTGATGTAATCTCCTCTGACCTTGAGCCATTCGTTAATCGCCTGTGTTGCCTCGGCCGATATGAACGTGTTGTAGTATCATTTACGGTTTTTTCCCGTTGCTCATGTTTTTTATTTCGCGCGGAAGGTCTGGTGTACCTGAGCGAAAAAACCGGATTCAGACATTCCTCCCCCATAAATATTTCTCTTTTGTCCGTTAGCCAAAAGAGCCGCAAAATGCCGCTCGTTTGTAATCTAACCTGATGACAAACGGATTCCTGTGACGAGAAGGATTATAAATGACGATCGTTATATAGGAATATATTATGGCGGATAACCCGGTGCAGATCGATTCTGTACCTGTACCAGCGAAGAGTAGTGGTGAGGAGCAGGACGCCCGGATCCAGAGCCTCGAGCGGGAAGTGGACCTGCTCAAGACCTCCATCAAGCGCCTGCTCATCGATATCCGCGAGCGGATGAACGAGATAGAGAACCCGTTCACGATCGCCGCCATGCCCGGCATAAAAGGAAATGGCACGGATGCAAAAAGTCGCGAGAAAGAAGCGGATGCGGCAAAGAATGCCGAGTATGAGAAGAAGGACGCGGATCTTAAGGTACGGGAAGAACAGCTGAAAGCCGAGCAGCAGAAGATCGCAGCTCCCGCCCCGTCACCCATGCCGCAATACCCCCCGCAGCTCCCGCCCCCGTACCCTGCACAGGTACCCCCGCAATACCCCCAGCAGTTCCCGCAGCAGTTCCCGTCGCCCTACCCGGTCCAGACCCCGCCGATGCATGCCGGTATCGAACGGCATATGATTGACGAGCAACTGGTGGCGCAGTTCAAGGCGCAGGCGACCGGCTTCAAGGGTTCCGTTCAGAGCCCCCCCCTTGTCCCGGGCGAGAAGTCCCGGCTCCGGAAGGTGTACAAGCTCTTCCGGTGGACCGAACAGGCAGTGAAAAAATACGGCAACGACCGGCTCGAGACGATCCTCCAGTCGTTCCGGACCATGGGGCATATCACCAAGGACTCGTATGACGAGATCAAGGAGATAGCAAAACTCATGCCGGCGAGCCTTGGGGACGACCACGAAGTCGGCCCCGATGAGTTCGTCGCGGAACTCTACACGCTGAACCGGATCGTTTCGCCCGAGGACACGTCCCTTGACCGCGACATGATCGAAGTGATGATGGAGCAGCGCTCGCAGATGATGCCGTCGCTCATGCCATCATCCATCCCCAGAGTGGAGTTCCCGACCATCCCCGCAAAAGAGAAGAAGCCCACGAAGAACCAGGAATTTGAGGAGGACTGGATGAACCTCCCCGACAGGATATAAGAGAGAGGAAATAAAGAGGATGTGATACCTTGGCCTCCGAGACCTTCGTTTCCGCCATGATGCTGATCACGGCCGTGGTCGCATCGGCAATCCTGATCACCGCTGTCTTTCCGATTGTCTGGACGATGGTCTCGACATTCTCCTCTGCATCGCATGAAACGGATACGCGGATGCGGACGGATTTCAAGATCGTGACATATTATGCAAAAGCTGGTACATGGGCAGGCAGCCCTCCTTGGTCCAGCCCCCCAAATCCTCAAGGGGATATTTATTTAAAAAATATTGGTTCCTCAAGTATTTCTGTGAGTAAAATTCAAAAAAGTGACGTTTTTTTTGGTAAAAGTACGGAATTTACTCACCTTGCATTGTATAAGGTTGATCCCCCAGAAGGGAAATGGACATATCAAGGTTACAGTGGATCTGAACAATCTTACGACCTTAACATGAACAAGGCATGGGATCCGGGGGAAACATTACATATTATAGCATATCCACAAGGGGATCTTGCTTCACCAAATTCACTTTATTTCCAATTTGTCCTTCCGAATGGAG
>JAPKXV010000402.1 GCA_026394635.1 Methanoregula sp.
GGCACGCCCGCCTGGATAAAGACCACATTGCCTCTGTAATCGGGGAATTCAGCCAGCAGCTTATCCAGCGCCTGCAACCGCTGGAGTATGCCTTTAGTGTAGTCGATGCGGTCCATGCCCAAACTCATCAGCAGCCACCCACCAGCGACAAGGAACACGGAGCAGTTGTTCATCCCATCGACAAGGGACCGGTAGAACCGGTGAGAGATGATGTCCCGGTAGTTTCATCTGATGCCCCCATAAAATACAGCCAGCAAAATATTGTGCCGAGCTCGCCGGTATCGAATACGCAATGGACGTTTCCAACGCGGACCCTCTCTGAAAACGAATGTAACAAATTTTTCGCTGCCTTTGTACTATTTGCATGCACTCTCGAACAGCAGCAAATGATCGAGACGTTAATATACGACGAGAAATTTGCCAATGAATTGGAGGTGGTGGATTACTCCCTCGATCTTGTCGGTAAATTGGACGAGGCAGCAAAATCTTTCAATATTCCGCACGGTCAGATTCCCACGTCGGAACAAATTATGAGGTATACTTTTAACCCTCAATGGTTTGCGCCAGTTTTTCCGGTAAAACAACCTGTGAGTACGAAGTATTCTGGGACGATGCCCGAAATTTCGGTTATCGCGGTGGATGTTTACGTTGAGTATTTCTCGAACGATGAGGTGTTGCTATGATTTGAGTATGCCACTGACAAAATTGCAACCCGAGTTAAGGGGGAGTATAGAAAATATCCCCAGTATAGACATGTGAGAACTTTTGGAGGTATTTATGACGAATCAAAACGAACAAGTCAATCTTCGGGAAGGCGATCTGGTATTGATGAACTTCGCCGGGATCGGCGAAACCGGACCAATCTTCGAGTTTCTCGAAAATGTCGGTGCCGCTGACCTCACAGATGAGGCAGATACCGGCGCACCGCAGGGCAGTACATCAGAACATGATACGACCGGGGTCGCATCGTCGCGCAAACTGGACATACAGGGTGGCGTACCGGGGGGAATATCCTCCCAATCGCTGCTGAGTACTCTTGTGGAACAGCGTAACACCCTCAGTAGTGTTATCCGGCAGCTGAAGCAGAACGCGACCGCTGCCAGAAATGAACAGTCCTCTGGTACTGTGGGGCGGATCCCACAGCAGCATTCCACGGCAAGTGACAACAGTTCTCCCAAGACGTAACCGCGCAAGCTTTCAGGAGGGTGGGAAGATGCTGCTTACACAACTATCTGATGTGAGCAACATCGTCCTCCAAATCGACGAGGACCCGACACCTTCGGGCATACTGGTTCTGTTCATCGATGAAGTGCGACCAAATTACCGTAAATCAAAATACAACGAGCAAATGATTGGTGCGATTCTTGACAGTATGGAGGGATGCTGATGAGTGAGTCCGACCATGGGGATATTGAGCACGAGGTGTTGACATATACCTGCCCTTCCCGTGGTCTTGAAGGATATGTGCCAATCTTCCGCTGCTGCCTGAACATGAAGATTTACGTGATCTGTTCGGCGTGCGGATTTACATTCACGGTTGTGGATGGTGAGCGGAAATGACCGCTATCAATTTTTCCGGAATACCGTCTCAACTTTCTCACGGGCGATTTATCAAGCTACGAAGAAAAAGTAAGGAGGCGTGCGAATCAGGATGGAAAACCACCAGCAATTACCCCGCAGACGACAGCGAACTCCTCGATTACATCAAATATGCCGGGAATTATGGCGTGCTCTCGCGTAGCGGCATCTGTCAAATGGATATTGACGATCCGGTTAAGTTTAAGAATACCGGCATCAAATTGCCCGCATCGTTCACAGTGACGAGGGGGAAGTCCAAACGGGGACATTACTACTTCACCAGCACCGACTGCCCACCGGAATACCGGGATAAATTTGTCCTTACCTTCGGCGACGTTCGTCTTGGCGGGAATTTTTATGTCGTTGGTCCTGGATCCCGCCACCCAAGCGGCGATCTATACCGAATAAACACTGATCTTCCGCTTGCAGATGTCCCGTTTGCCGTAGTCTGGGATATCATCACTCGGTTCGGGATTGCCCAAAAGATACCCCCTAGCAGGCCACAGCAGGCATATTCTGCTGGCAGCAGTTGGGGCGATCTGCTGGGACTGCGATGCGAGGGAATTGCACCTCCGGATAATGCAGTGACTTATGGCAGTGTCATTAGGGGGAGCAATCCCTTCCACGGATCCGAGACCGGGAATAATTTCCACATCGACACCGTAAAACAAGTGTGGTTTTGTCACAGGCACAGTACCGGTGGCGGTCCGTTGGAACTGTACACGATAAACATCGTATTATCCAATGTGAGGATGCCGGGCCGGGGTGCCTCAATGGTCACTGGGATGAGGTCTTTGCTGCATTGAAGAAGGACGGGTACAACTTGGTTAAAGCCGGGATTGAGTCGCCACCATCTATCTGCGATATTAAAAAATTTGTTAGGAATTCAATGCGGCGGAGGAGGGGGACAGTATGATCGATGAGGTTGTGAGTACTGAACCGGCCAAGATGGAACCGGTTGAACCGACTATCTACTGTATTGATGAGGTAAATGCAACATCTATTGCAGAGGCATTTTCACTACTTGTTAAGGTGGGTGGTGCAAAGAATGATGCCGTTATTAACCGTTCGGATCTTCCAAAATTAATTCTTGCATGTTGTCTAGGTGATGACAATGCACCACGAGA
>JAPKXV010000214.1 GCA_026394635.1 Methanoregula sp.
CCTGCAGGGGCTGCACCAGCAGGAAAATACAGGCGACAAAGAGCAGCCCGAAGAGTTGGGTCTGGGTTTTCATAAGAGTTCTGGCTCCTTTTGGTTCATGGTACGAGCCGTTCCTTCCTGTCGTTTCTCTCGAGTGAGGACACCGGGGTGCAGGAAAAATAAGCGGGGAAGTCCGGATTTTTTCCTGCACGACTCACGGCAGAACGGCGGTGTTTGCTGTTATATGTAATCTATGTCCGCTCATAATAATATCGAACCAGCCACTAGAAAAATCTGTGATACTTTTATCTTTAAACTCACGTAATATGATAGTCAGGATTATGACGCGATAGTAGTCTAGCGGCAGGACAGGAGCTTCCCAAGCTTCTAACCCGGGTTCGATCCCCGGCTATCGCATTTCACAGGGAGACTTGAGCACATGGAGACTGAACCAGAACGCTGTGCGGTGCGGATAATCGCCGAGAACCGGCGTGGAGTCTTGCGGGACATTGCGACCGTGGTTGCCGCCCACGAAGCAAATATCGTGATGATCAGCCAGGAGTTGTTCGATTCGGGGCCATATGCCGGTATGGCAGAGCTCTATTTTGAATATGAACCGGGCCCTCATGATCCCTGCAGCCAGCTGATTGCCGACTTAAAAGAGATACCCTCTGTTCACGAGGTGAAGTCCTACCAGCCGTTCGGGGATATTTTTGGCTCCCGCGTGATCATCATCGGCGGCGGGGCGCAGGTGGCACAGGTAGCCGTCGGTGCAGTGAACGAGGCGGACCGGCACAATATCCGGGGAGAGCGAATATCGGTGGACACGATCCCGCTTGTCGGGGAACGGACCCTTGCCCTTGCCGTTGATGCGGTCTCCCGCCTGCCCCGTGCTTCGATCCTTGTCCTCGCCGGTTCGATCATGGGCGGGGAAATATCAAGGGCCGTGGACCGGGTGCGGGAAGCAGGGATCCCCGTCATCGCCCTGAAGATGGCAGGCAGCGTCCCCGACCATGCAGACCTCGTGGTGACCGACCCTATCCAGGCAGGGGTTTTTGCGGTCATGCATATCAGCAACAAGGCAGTTTTTGACATCCACCGTGTCCGCGGGAGAGAGTTTTAAAAGATGGATATCCTGGAACGAGCCGTTTCGGTGCTGATGCACGATGGCACGGTCATATACCCAACCGAGACCGTGTACGGGCTGGGTGCCGACGCACTCTCTGAAAACGCGGTCCTGAAGGTGTACGAGGCAAAGAAGCGCCCGCTGGGGCAGCCTGTCTCGATTGCCGTCAGTGACTTTGACATGCTCGGGGCCGTTGCCTACGTGGATGGTCCGGCGCAGGAGTTTATCCAGGCATTTCTTCCGGGCCCGGTTACGGTCGTGCTCGCGGCAAAACGTGTTCTCCCGGCAATGCTCACCGGAGGAACGGGGTTGATCGGGGTGCGCATGCCTGCCCAAGACCTTGCCCTGCGCCTCATTGAACGGTTTGACTCGCCCATCACTGCTACCAGTGCAAACCTCCACGGTGCACAGGACCAGGCAACTCCCGATGAATGTACGGTGCCCCGCGACCTGTTCATCGATGGCGGGAGGCTTTCGGGCACACCGAGCACGGTTGTCGACTTTGTGAACCGCAGCGTCCTCCGCAAAGGGGTACAGTCTGAATGGATCGAAGAGTTTTTTTCCCGGATATAAGGTGTGTGTGCCATGGAACCGATCCGCCTGCGGGACTTTATCGTTGATACAGACGGGTGGATCTATGCGGTGTCCACCTATGACAATGCAGAAAAAGCCGGGTGCGTCCTCCGGTACGTCCCTGACCCTTCGGGTGAGCGGGCACATGCAAACGGTATACGGTACCGGAAGTTCGATTTTGAGGATTCGTTTGCATTCATCGCACACCACAAACCCCACTATCTCGGTTCCGTCCTCAGGGTCCCGGTGCATGATATCAGAGAGGTCCTGAAACCGGAACTCGGGATGGACCGCATCATGGCCCGCCACCCGCGGGTACAGCACCTTGCCGGTATTCTCGATGTCCCCTCCGGCTTTATCGGTTGCACCGGCTCCCTGCTCTGCGGGCTTACAAACGAGAACTCCGACATAGACCTTGTGGTCTATGGGGACCACTGGTTTACCGCCCAACAGACGCTGCGGTCAGCGATTATGACCGGGAAGCTTGAAGGGCTCTCTCCCGATATGTGGCGCAGGGTGTACGAGAAGCGCAGGCCGGAGATCCCGTATGAGACGTTTGTCCTGCATGAGGAACGGAAAGGGAACCGGGGGCAGATCGACGGGACGTATTTTGACCTGCTCTTCACGCGTTCGTACGATGATCTGGACCGGATCGCATTTGATCGCGGTATGGTACTGGGAAGAAGGACCATCGAGGCGCGGGTGACGGATGCTTCGCTTGCATTTGACAGCCCGGCCATCTATGAGGTGGAGCATGACGAATTTGACCGGGTGATATCGTTCACCCACACCTACAGCGGGCAGGCCCTTGCCGGTGAGACGATTGAAGCGTGCGGGGTTGCCGAGCGGCATGGGAGCGGGCAGTGGCTCGTTGTCGGGACAACGCGGGAAGCCCGGGGTGAATATATTATTTCAAAAACACTGATGGAACAGGAAAAAAAGGGTAATAACTCAGAACATGATTGACTGATGTCTTCTTAAAACTTAATCCGTCGTTTCCATATCCCGAAGTACGCAATTCCGCCACCTATGGCGGTTACAACAACCTTAACAACCGGGTTGTCCTTTGCAACTCCCAGCAACCATGCAATTAATCCAATATCGGTTGTCATGGCAGTAACAGGCATCTTATCGTTGGTAGTTCCTGTATCTGGAATTGATGAGGGAGCAGGGGGTGTTGCCGTATCAGGTTGGGTTTCCGGTTGACCTGGTTGAGCGGGTTGGATGACGCCACTTTCCTTATTCCCTCCACTACCTGATCCTCCGCTACCCCCCGGAGCTTGACCTGCTGGACCCGAAGCGGGAGCGGAAGCAGGCGGAGTAACGGTAGGGGTAGCGGGAGGAGCAACTGTCGGACAGGGTGATGGGCATGTTGTTTGATTAATAAAATCAATACAGCCAGTATCTTTAATAACAACTGCCTTCGCTGGTACTTCTTCCACACCCGCGTCAACAGATATTTTACATCCAGCCTGGTTACCTCCACATCCTGTAAGACAAAC
>JAPKXV010000361.1 GCA_026394635.1 Methanoregula sp.
ATAAGGGGCGTGATGCGGTCAGGTATATCACTCACTTAAACCATCTGCTGGATGAGGCTCTATCTAAATTTCAAGTGATTTTACAAATTTTCTGGGCTTGCACGATAGTGTAAACAATTTGCTGTAAATATAAAAACGCCCTGATCTCTAACAAGAGGTAAAGGAGACCAGAGCTTATGGAACTAAGCAACTTTATCCAAGAATACCTTGCCGATCAGGATGAGGGGATGAAAATATTACTTGCCTTCTTCCTCAACAGCGTTATGCTGGTTGAAGCAGCACAACAAGCTGGAGCGGAGTGGTATGAACGGACCGGAAAACGGATGGCAAGACGGAATGGGAAGAAAAAACGGACCCTTCTTTCTCGTTATGGGAGATTGGATCTTGAGAAGCCAGAATTTCGGGATAAGCCCTTCAAAACGGTAGTATTCGAAAAATATAGCCGTATTGAAAAATCGCTTATCAATGCAATCCTGGAATCGTATATTCAAGGTGTCTCAACTCGGAAAATCCGTCTCATTATGCATGAACTGGGAATTGAAGGTGTTTCTGCAGAAACCGTATCAAATCTTGGGAAACAACTTGATGAACAAGTACTCGCTTTCCTTAATCGTCCTATAGAACACCCAATTCTATACCTCATCGTTGATGCAGTCTACATACGAGTAAGACGTAAACATCAGTACGTGAACCTGGCAGTGTTAATTGTAGCTGGGATCCGGGATGATGGTTACCGGGAACTCCTCGGAGTACAGATATCGGATAGTGAAGGAGAGGGATTTTGGCTCTCGCTTTTCGACGATCTCAAAAGACGAGGATTACGTGGAGTCCAGATGGTAATATCGGATGGTCACAAAGGAATTAGGAGCGCAGTTTCAAAATCTTTTGTCGGTGCAAGCTGGCAAATGTGTCAAGTACACTTTCTGCGCGCGATTTTCAACAAGGTCCCAAAAAAACGCCAACCAGAAGTCATCCAATTGGTGAAATCTGCATTAAACGGAAATGAAGATTTGTTGCCAGAAGTTGCAGAGAAACTGGCGCAGATGGGATTTCATCAAGCCGCTGATACAGTTGAAGCGTTCATGTGCGACGTCGGAAATTACCGGGCTTTTCCCAAAGCGCACTGGAAAAGAATCAGGACCACAAACATGGTTGAACGAGTGAATGGGGAGATCAAACGGAGAACAAAAGTTGTGGCGGTTTTTCCCAGTCGGGAATCACTCTTACGACTTGCCGGATCGATTCTTATGGATATCAATGAGGAATGGATCACGGGAAACCGATATCTGGATATGACTGAGTTCCTCGATAAACAAATCCTTGAAGATGAATCAGGACTTCAGTTGTCTCCTGAATGCCAGGTCGCATCGATTGCAGATCATTAACTTCGTACATTGAACCGTTCGGGGGAGGGACAAGCCTCCCCTCACAAGAGGAGGGATTGCTTCCGGAGGTGGTTCGTTGAGCGATGCTGGCTAATAGGGATCCCCTTAGCCGGGTTTGGAATTTCATGTTTGCGTGGCACGGCTATCGGTAATACCTTTTTTCAGGCTCATCATTCGATTGATTGGGTAACAATATTTTCCGTATATCATGTTGAATGGGGGCTGCCGCCCCCACACCCCCGCATCACGAGTGTTCCTCCCCCCTTATGGGGGTCGGCGCGACGCCTCGTCGGGTCGCGCCTAGGCAAGGCGGTTTCCGTGACTCCATGTATGTCCTAACTCAATCTTCCATCTTACCCACAGTAAACAGCGATGAGGGTTTTTTGGTTTTTTCAATCGTTCCGATGGTTTTATACATTTGTGATGAGTTACAATTAATCTGTTAGAATCAGGGTTGCCGAATTTACAGTTTGATTGTTACACTACCATGCATGATGATCTCGTGCAATCATAATTCCAGAGAGCGCCAGGCACCCCTTGGCACATTTCTCACATACTTGCTGGGAATGAAAGATGGCAACCGGATATAACTCCCGGCTCAGCGCCA
>JAPKXV010000285.1 GCA_026394635.1 Methanoregula sp.
ATGGTCAAGCACGCCCCATGCAAGGTAGGTCCGGAGCATCTCATCGTCCGGCTCTGTCCCGACATCCGGGTGGGCGAGCAGCGCCTTGATCTCAGAGGCAAAGAGAAAAAACCCTCCCGCTTCCGTATAGTAGAACGGTTTGATCCCGAACCTGTCGCGGGCACAGAAGAGATGCTGCTTGTGCTCGTCCCAGAGCGCAAATGCCCACATGCCGTTGAACCGGGCAAGGCAATCCTCACCCCATTCCTCGTACGCGTGCACGATTACCTCGCTGTCGCCCTTTGACCGGAACACGTGCCCGCACCCGACGAGTTCCTCGCGCAGTTCCACAAAGTTGTAGATCTCCCCGTTGAAGACGAGCTGAAGCGATCCGTCTTCATTGGTCATCGGCTGGTGTGCATCTTCCGAGAGGTCGATGATTGCAAGGCGCCGGTGGGCGAGCCCGGTGCTGCCCTTGATCCAAGTGCCCTGCCCGTCGGGACCGCGGTGGGCGATCCGCTCCGACATCGCGGCGAGAAGCCGGGGGTCAGGTGGGGCCCCGTTAAAACAGTACTGCCCCGCAATCCCGCACATTACCTAACAGGTTCGCACGGGAGGATAAAAGGAAGTTGGATGGAGCATGAGGGAGAAGGTCAGGTACCTCTTCAGCTGTCCGGTTGAAGAGTTCGCGGGTCGGGCAGAGCGGGAGGGGCTGCATTCCGCACCGTGGTTTTCGATCTTCCGGAATCACGGGGATGCCATAAGGCAGCGGTCGTGTCGGTGCCGGCCATCCCCGCTTTTTTATCCAAAGGATACCGACATCCATGGTACAGGTGTACCATGAAAGTCGTAGCATTCAGCGGGAGCGCCCGCAAAGACGGGAACACTGCCATTCTTGTCAACGCGGTGTTCAAAGAGCTCAGAAAAGCGAAGATCGGGACCGAGCTCGTGCAGCTGGCAGGAAAGAAAGTCCCGGGCTGCATCGCCTGCGGGAAGTGCTTTGAGAAGAAGGACAGGCAGTGCGCGATCAAGGGCGATATCGTGAACGAGTGCATCGAAAAGATGCTCGAGGCCGATGGGATCATCCTTGCCTCCCCGACATACTTTGCCGATATCTCGGCGAACATGAAGGCGCTGATCGAACGGGCGGGTTTTGTGTCCCGGGCCAATGGCGACATGTTCCGGCGCAAAGTCGGGGCATCGGTGGTCGCTGTCCGCCGTGGCGGGGCGATCCACGCGTTTGACTCACTGAACCACTTCTTCTTCATCGGCCAGATGGTGGTCCCGGGCTCGTCCTACTGGAATGTCGGGATCGGCTTGGCGCCGGGCGACGTGAAGCACGATGACGAGGGGATTGCCACGATGAAGACTTTGGGCCAGAACATGGCGTGGCTGTTGAAAAAGATTAACGGCTGAATTTCCTTTTTTAGATCTCGATGATCAGGCCATCGGTCGTCACGATGAGCCCGGGGAAGATTGTCTCGAATTCATCCTGCACTGCTGTGCGCTCATCAAGCGTGCGGTAGACCTCTGCACCAAAATGCATCAGCGCGAGGCGCTTTGCTCCTGCTCTCTGTGCGATCCCGACCGCGTCCTGCGGGTTCAAGTGAGGCCAATCGGTGCTGACTTCACCGGGCTTCAGGGCGCATTCCGTGATGAGCAGGTCGGCATCGCGGGCGAGGGCAACAGCGTTATCGCAGACCCCGGTGTCCGTGCAGTAGGTGATCACCTTCCCGTCAACCTCCAGCCGGTACCCGTAACAGGGGGTGGGATGGACGAGCGGGCGGCATTCTACGGTGAAGGGGATCTTGTGCCCCCCCTCTTCGAGCTCGATGACATGGGCCGGGTACGGGAGCTTGTTGAGTGGCACGGTGAACGGGTCCCCGGCAAAGGTGTTGAGGACCACGGTCCCGCCCGGGAGGCAGAAGATCTTCAGGCCCTGCTTGAACCGGAACTTGACGAGGGTATGCAGCCCGGCGATATGGTCGATGTGGAAATGGCTGAGGAAGAGGAGGGCCGGCTTTTTCTGCGTGATGTACCGGTCTGCTTTTGCTATACCGTTACCGGCATCGAGGATGATATCGAAGTCTTCCGACTGGACAAGTACCGAGACGGTATTACCCGTGGCGGTATCGAACCAGCCATTGGTACCCAGGAAGGTCACCTTCATGGTACCAGAATTGTTGCCACAGGAACAAAAAGCTTGAGCCCATGGACGGTCGTTGTAGTTTCCTGCAGGATGATGGCAGGGGATGAGTCCCCTGCCGGTTACTTCTTCTGTTCTCCTGTGCTTCCCTCATCACTTCGTGCTGTGGGCCTTGCAGATCATCCATCGCTGTGCGGTAGATCTCCCGGCTGTTGCTGCACGGATCGAGGTCGATCGCTCCTATGCATACGAACACCGCATCGAGGATGTGCTGCGGCGTGTAATGTTCCGCGTTCTTGTGCAAGAGAAGAGCGGGTGGAACAACCAAGTCAGCCCGCCTTCTGTTCCATCACGTTCCCCGCCAGCCTCCACTCAATAAACCATCATTCCACACCCACAGCGGAATGACTTAATCCGTGAATTTGAGAGAACTGCTTTACCTTGTGAACGTTATTCTGGAGGTTCCCCAGAAGAACGATCTGATATGCCACGAAAGTCCTGAGCACATACATGAGGTAGACGTTGCGATCCAGACCCCGAATATCAAAGCCCTATCGCAGAGTACCGTTTAAAAGGGGTAATGATTGCCGGAAGGATGCCTTTTGATATAGACAGGATTATGAGTGTTTTTTGGTATTCATTTTTCTTGTGATGTAGCCGGCGACGCGGTTCCGGACACGCTTGCTTCCGATAATTGCCGATGATCCCAGCTGCTGCTTGTTCTCATCGAAGTTGTTCGTGAAGTGCTCCCGCTGCTTGGTCAGAAGTTCGGTACCCAGATTTTTAATATATGACGGCTTGATTCCCATGAACGATTCCTCAAAGTTCTAAGTTTTAAATGCGATTCGAACAGATAATAATGTTGTTTGTAATGACGACCGGATCCGCGCCGAGTGAAAACAACCCGGCACGAGAGTCGCGTCCACTAGGCTCCGGTCTCGGTCGCCAACATTTATGAAATGATTCCAAATAACTGGAAAATGTTTGATCCAAAACAGCCCTCTTCCCGTAAGTGAGGGACCGTCAATAATGACGGATCCCGAACTTCTAGGAAAAACCGGTGTTTTTCCGTGTTCAGGCACTACAGTCCAACCCGGAAGGAGATCTCGTCTCCAATTAGGCCTATTTGGTCTTTTTTCCGGCCACTATATTGCCCCGGATACCCTGAAATGAGGGAGAAATGGACGGTTTCCAAATAATTAGTCCTGCATTTTCGCGAATTAGTCCTGAAAA
>JAPKXV010000371.1 GCA_026394635.1 Methanoregula sp.
CCCGCTGATATGGGGGAGGCGGGAGTTCTGGGTCTCCTGTGCATACCGGCGTGCAGCGCCTGCTGCACCCAGTGCTGCGGGAATATCCTCACACCCGTATCCGGCGAATGACGATACACGGAATTGTTGTGCAAGTATACTCCTTGCATTCTGTTCCTCAAATGCATCGTCACGGTACGGGTTGACCGCCACCGCGAGGTTTTTGATGGCTGTAATGATTTCTTCAGGGATACAAGAAGGGACAATGCATTCCGCGGGATGATACCGGGCAATTTCGGAGAGAAGCTCCTGCAGGGGATTTCCTGCAGATATACCTGAAACAAAAAACTCCCCGGTTGAAATATCGAGAAATGCAAGCCCCCAGTCCCCTTTGCCTGCACCCGGGCAGACTGCCATCAGGTATCGTGCACCGGTTGACGAAATTATTGAAGGGTCGATCGCGGTACCCGGCGTGATCACACGCACGACATCCCGCCTGACGATCCCTTTCACATTTTTTGCGTCTTCCAGCTGGTCGCAGACTGCCACGTTGTAGCCTTTCTGCACCAGCTTTGCGATATACCCCTCCGCTGCATGGTACGGGACTCCTGCAAGCGGGATGCGGGAGTTGCCCCCTTTGGAGCGTGACGTGAGGACGATCTCCAGTTCGCGGGACACCAGTAAAAAAAAAAAAAAAAATGTCTCGTTGCATCGGGATAGCGCGCTTTGATGGACATATACTGGCGCATTCCGGGCGAGAGGTTCCCGTCAATATCCTTTCCTGCAACATCCTCAGCCATCGCGTCCTTCATACCTGATGAAAGGTATCCGTTTCAAAACGATTAATACCGATCTGATCGTGCACCAACAGAAACGACCGGCCGGGGAATGTAACCGGGGGTTATTCATCTCCACCGGTTTTTATCATGGTCGCCCGGTCAGCGATGACCTTTTTTTTAGGCTGCATATGCCATCGTCCCGGTTGCATCGTTGAGCCAGAATTTTTTTTGTGTTTTGAAGCATTTGTGATGATTTTTTAAAAATCAATACCGTCTCCCTCGCTATCAACAGTGATTGTACCACTCACGATATCCTGCTGGGGAATTGTGAAGTTTCTTCTGGTTTCAGCGGAGATGGCGTCCGGGAAGATCGTGAGGTACCGTTGCCATTGCCCTGCAGTCCAGTCAAACCCGGATAAATTTTTAGGAGAGCAATACCTGCAAGGTCGTTTCCTCATTCAAGTCTTTCGTAAAACAAATATCATGATAAACGGGAGAGCCACAACTACGGCGATCATCTCAAACAGCAGGCCGGTTGAAAAGGCGGTGATCATGGGAGAGGCTATCAGGGAGATCAGTGCAATGCCGGGCTCAAAGCCGTAATTTACAATAAGCAGGCAGATCGCCAGAAGGGAACCAATCCCAATTGCGGCATTCCTGAAGTCCTGGCCGCTGGGAGCAAGAGAGAGGACAATGCTGCCGCACAAAAAGAGATATAAAAAAAACCAGCCGTTCAGATGGACAACAAGGTTCTGTAAGAATATTGTTATGACGTTTCTAAACATATCTTCACTACCCGCAACCAGATCTCCGGTCAATGGGACAACCGGGGGTACACTACAGCCAAAGTACGTCCCGAAAATCCAGGTTAGTCCCGCAAGGATAAGCGGAAGGAAAAAGAGTGGTGCGGTGCTGATGATCACCGTGCCAAGGACCGGGATCTTAGGTTCTGAATAGGTGACCGATCCCCCTTCCGGTGAGAAGTACACGACCTTTTTTATCTCTGCCCCTGTCACAACGCACCCAATCATATGGGCGATTTCATGCAGGACCACGCCGGGCAGACGGATTGCATAATACAGGGACCGGAACGGGACAACCGCTGCATAGAGCCGGTCAAGTCCGACCGAAATCAGGATCACCATGACGGCAAGGAGGATGAATTGGAAAAAACCTGATATGTCCATGGTGAAAAATCCGTAATAATGATAATATTTCAGATCGCAAAAATTGTGAGGTTTTGATCCGGCTCAGTTGTCATCATCCACCAATCCGGTCCTGATAATGGGATCTCTCCTGCGGTGAACGCGCACTCCGGCCAGTACACTGAGATCCATGGACTGCCGACAGCATACGTCTGTTCCCGGCATACATGCCACCCGCCGGCACATGATGCCGGCACGCTGCTTGCACTCCTGGGGGTAAACCAAGAGGATCCTGTCCCCGTACCGGACCGCATCCTCAGGTGAATGGCCGAGAGCAGCAAGGATATTGCAGGAGAGGTCACGCTCGACAATAAGGTCTACGAATTTTTCGCGTATCAGTTTCTTCTCAATGGAGTCATGGACTTCTTCCAGATATCCCTGCAGCGTGACAAACATATAGGAGGAGAGATCTTTTGAGTACCGTTCGACTTCCACGGAAACATAGGGGCTTTTCCGGAAATATTCCAGTTTTTTCCCATATTTTGTGGAAAGGAAATACAAAAAGGATCCATCGAATACATAGAGGAACGGTGCGATGTAGGGGTATTTTTCTCCCTGGAATGCGATCCGGCAGATGTAACCCTTTTCGATCAGCCGGTCATACTCCGTCTTTTCCATCCGCGGGATCTTCACAATTTCCATGGATATACACCATCTGATGAGAACGGGAGATGATAAACCTTATCAAATATCCTTTGAATACAAGCCAAAAAATTAAGGAGATTTTTCAATGGGGAATCCCGCTCGTGTCCAGGCCTGCATACCCCCGAGGACATTGATAATATCATGGAATCCTTCCTGCGCAATGAGACTAGTGGCGGGGATCGATGACCGCGGCAACACCCCCAAAAACCCACGATATACGAATTGTGGGCGATCCCTTCAGAAACGATTGTATGAAACAGCATCATGAGATCCTGTATCGGGAATAAACACTGCCGCCGTATAAAGGTTGTGAACCCCTGGATCTTCTTACTTATTCACCGCGCAGCAGAACCGATTTGGTTTTGGGTTTTGATGTGTGGTTTTCTATGATCTCGCAGAGATGGGAAAGACTCACCGGCTGGTACCTCACCACTTCGGCACTCACATTGATCCTGTGGTCTTCAAAATTGATAAACGGGAAATC